>JBEDDY010000063.1:0-8615 GCA_041176025.1 Actinomycetota bacterium
CGCTCGTCAAGAAGGTCAGCGGCAAGAAGGGCGTGAACAAGGTGACCACGTCGTACCTGAAGGGCTATTCGTTCGTCGTGAAGGACGCGAAGGGGAAGACCCTGGCGGTGAAGACCACCGCGGTGCGCTTCGCCCGCTACTACTGAGTTCACCGCCACGTCGGGGCTTGGTGATGGCTACTTGTCGTCGTCGTTGTCCCGCAGGAACGCTTCCAGTTCTGCGGCGAGGTCGTCGCCGGTCGGCATCATGCGCTCCGTCATCTGATCGTGGCGGCGCTCCAGCATGTTGATGTAGCCGAGCGCCTGCGCGTCATCCTCGACGGCCGAGTCGTGCAGTTCCTGCCAGCGTGCGATCTCGTCCACCAGGTTCGCGTGGTCCGTCGGGACCCCGAGAACGTGCTGCAGGTGCTGCAGCAGTGACGCCGCGCTCTTCGGGTGCTGTGCGTTCATGAGGTAGTGGGGGACACCCACGCGCAGGCTGACGTTCGGGATGTTCGCACGGTCGAACGCCTCCAGCATCACGCCGGCAACTCCGGTGGGGCCCTGGTAGCGCGGCATCGTGAGGCCGAGCCGGGCCGCGAGGTCGGTGTTCGTGGTGGAACCCACCACGAACGGCACGCGCGTGTGAGGGACCTGCTCTGCTGCCGCACCCAGTGACACGACGAGCTCGATGCCGAGGCCCTTCACGACATCGATGATGCAGTTCACGAACGTCGGCCACGCGAGGTGCGGCTCGATGCCGTTCAGGACGACGAGGTCTCGCGATCCCTCCGGGTAACGGATGACGGAGAACTCGTTTTCTGGCCAGCGCAGCTGGCGGTCGCCGTCCTCGTCGTTGTAGACCTCGGGACGGGCCTGTGTGAAGTCGAAGAACGGGTCGGGGTCGATGTCGGCAACGACCGTGTAATCACGCTCCTTCAGCATCCAGTCGAGTGCCGAGGTCGCGACGCCGCCGATGTCAAAGAGTCCCTGGAGAGCGATGAGGAGCACGGGGTTACGGAGAGGGGCGACCTCTTCCCAGTAGCGCTCCAGCACCTCGTCGACGTCAATCGGCACGAGTGCCAATCTACGGGTGAAAACACCCCACTCGTGCGGGCGGTCAGGCCTTCAGGTGCTCGACGACGGCGTCGATGCACCGCGTCAACTGCGCGACATCGGCAGGGTCGATGGCGGGGAACATGCCGATGCGCAGCTGGTTGCGGCCGAGCTTGCGGTAGCTGTCGGTGTCCACCACGCCGTTCGCGCGCAGGACCTTGCAGATGTCATTTGCATCCACACCGTCGATGTCGATGGTGCCGACCACGTTCGAGCGCTGCGCGAGGTCCTTCACGAACGGCGACGCGAAGTCGCGCGAATCCGCCCACGAGTACAGCGTGCGGGCCGACTCCGCGGAACGGCCGGCGGCGAAGGGGAGACCACCGTTCGAGTTCATCCACTTCAACTGGTCGTCGAACATGATGAGAGTGGCGAGAGCAGGCGTGTTGTACGTCTGGTTGGCCACGCTGTTGTCGAGTGCGATCGAGAGGTCGAGCGACGCCGGCATCCAGCGCTTCGACGCCTTGATCTCCTTGATCCGCTCGATTGCCTTCGGTGAGCACGCCGCGAACCACAGGCCGCCGTCGCTTGCGAAGCACTTCTGCGGCGCGAAGTAGTAGACGTCGACCTCGCTGGGCCTCCACGCGAGTCCGCCCGCGGCCGACGTTGCGTCGACGACGACGAGTCCGTCGCCCGCAGGACGCTTCGGTGTCATCATGACGCCGGTCGATGTCTCGTTGTGGGGGAACGCATACACGTCACACGAGGGGTCGGCGACGAGTTCCGGGTGCGTGCCGGGCTCGCTGTTGACGACGACCGCTTCTTCCAGGTGCGGAGCGGCATTCGAGGCCTCGGCGAACTTCCCGCCGAACTCACCGAACACCAGGTGCTGGCTGCGCGTGCGGATCAGGCCGAACGTGGCGGCATCCCAGAACACGGTGGAGCCGCCGTTGCCGAGGACGATCTCCCAGCCCTCGGGAAGATCAAACAACGACATCAATCCGTCGCGCACCGAACCGACGATGTCCTTCACCGGTGCCTGACGGTGGGACGTTCCCATCACCGACGAAGCACGGGCAACGATCGCGTCGATCTGTTCGGGACGGACCTTCGACGGGCCGCAGCCGAAACGTCCGTCGCGAGGCAGCAGATCGGGGGGAATCTGGAAACCAAGTTGGTTCTTGTTGCTCACCCTGTCATCCTATTTGTCATGCCAGGTCCTGCCGAATTGCGTCGTGTTTCCGCCCGTTTGGGTGCCATTGCCGAGTCTGCCACTCTCGCTGTCGATGCGAAGGCGAAGGCACTGAAGGCGCAGGGTCAGAACGTCATCGGCTTCGGTGCTGGCGAGCCCGACTTCCCGACGCCGGCGAACATCGTCGAGGCCGCCGTGAAGGCCGCGCAGGACCCGAAGAACCACCGCTACACACCCGCTGCCGGTCTGCCGGAACTGCGGGAGGCAATCGCGGCGAAGACGATGCGCGACAGCAACTACTCGGTCACCGCAGACCAGGTGCTCGTGACCAACGGCGGCAAGCACGCTGTGTACGTGGCGTTCTGCGCGCTGTGCGACGAGGGTGACGAGGTCATCCTGCCCGCGCCGTACTGGACCACGTACCCGGAAGCCGTCACGCTCGCTGGCGGCGTTCCCGTCGTCGTCGACACCGACGAGTCCACTGACTTCAAGGTCACCATCGAGCAGCTCGACAGCGTGCTGACACCGAGGACCAAGGCTCTCGTGTTCGTGTCGCCCAGCAACCCCACCGGTTCCGTCTACACGCCCGAGGAGACGAAGGCCATCGGCGAGTGGGCCCTGCGCAACAAGGTGTGGGTCATCACCGACGAGATCTACGAGCACCTGACGTTCGGGAAGCACACGTTCTCCTCGATGCCCGCGCTCGTGCCCGAGCTTGCGGGGCAGACGCTCGTGCTGAACGGCGTCGCCAAGACGTACGCCATGACCGGCTGGCGCGTCGGCTGGATGATCGGTCCGAAGGACATCATGAAGGCGGCCATCAACTTCCAGTCGCACACCACGTCCAACGTGGCGAACGTGTCGCAGATTGCCGCTCTCGCCGCCGTCAGCGGTGACCTCTCGGCAGTGTCGAAGATGCGCGAGGCATTCGAGCGCCGCGGACAGACCATGTGGAAGATGCTGAACACCATCCCCGGTGTCACGTGCATGGAGCCTCAGGGTGCGTTCTACTGCTACCCGAACTTCTCGAACCTGCTCGGTCGCACCGTGAACGGCAAGAAGGCATCCACCACGCTGGAGCTCGCGGACCTCATCCTCTCCGAGGCACAGGTCGCGATCGTCCCGGGCGAGGCATTCGGCACTCCCGGGTTCGCCCGGTTCTCGTTCGCCCTCGGCGACGACGACCTGGCCGAGGGCGTGCAGCGCATCATCGACCTCTTCGCATAACCGGTCACCTCCGCCGACCTGCTACGGTCGGACACGCACGTCGGAGACGGCGTGCAGCACAGCCTCCAGCGAAGTCCGGTGAGATTCCGGCACTGTCCCGCAACGGTGATGTGGGTGCACTTCCGGTGCACTGCACGAGTCCGGTCGCCTGGTTGCTGTGTGCGAACAACCAACCCTCGAAGGAAGGGCGGTCCGCGGAGGCAACGGCGTCAGCCGTCAATCGTGACCCACTCTTCTTTCTCCCATCTTCGGAGGAAGAACACATGAAAAAGACACTCATCACGAGGCGAGTCGCCATCCTGGCGGCCGCCTCGCTCTCGTTCCTGGCCGCGTGCGGCGGGTCGTCGGACGGTACGGGCAACGCGTCCGACACCACGGTGGCCGCGTCCGTGGGCAACGGCAAGAAGATCCTCAGCCTGTCACCGACGGCGACCGAGATGCTCTACGCCATCGGAGCCGGCGACCAGGTCGTTGCCGTCGACAGCCTCAGCAACCACCCGGCAGAGGCAGCAGACAAGGTCACCAAGATCTCTGCGTTCGAGCCGAATGCCGAGGCGATCCTGGGGTACGAGCCGGACATCGTCCTCATCTCGAACGACATGAACAAGATCACCGAGCAGCTGAAGACCGCAAAGCCGGACATCACGGTGTGGACCGGTGCGATGGCGAGCACCATCGACGACGTGTACGCCCAGATCACCGATCTCGGTGCGGTCACCGGCCGTGACTCCGAGGCGGCTGCCCTCGTGACGAGGATGAAGGCGGATCTCGCGGCGGCGACGGCGGGTGTCACGGCGCCGGAGGGTGCGTCGTACTACTACGAGCTCGACAACACCTACTACAGCCTGACATCGAACACGTTCGTAGGGTCGTTGCTGAAGTCCACCGGCATCGCGAACATCGCCGACGGCGTCGAGACCGGCAACGACTGGCCGCAGCTGAACGCCGAGTCCATCATCAAGGCGAACCCGACCGTCATCTTCCTGGCTGACACGAAGTGCTGCCAGCAGGATGCGAAGACCGTCGCGGGGCGCGCCGGATGGGACGGCATCGATGCCGTGAAGAATTCCCACGTCGTGGAACTGGACGATGACATCGCGTCACGCTGGGGACCGCGCATCGTCGACCTGGTGAAGCAGATGGTGGAAGCCATCGCGGCACTCCAGAAGTAACGAACAGCCACCGAACGGCACGACCATGGAGACCATCGCGCACGCGGAGCAGGGCAGGGGCACGGCCTGGCTGCTCGGCTCTGCTTGCGCGCTGGTTCTTGCCCTCGTCGTCGGCGTGGCCATCGGCCCGGCGGGACCCGCGTGGTGGCGGGTGCCGCTCGAACTTCTCGACCGACTCCCGTTCGTCACGATCGACAGCGGCGTCACCGCCACCGACTGGTCGATCATCTGGAACATCCGCATGCCGCGCGTGGTGCTGGCAGCACTCGTCGGTTCCACTCTCTCCATCGCCGGCGCCAGCTACCAGGGCGTGTTCCGCAACCCGTTGGTGGACCCGTACCTTCTCGGGGTCGCCGCCGGCGCCGGACTGGGTGCCACCGTGGTGTTCACGGTGAACCGGTCGGGCAGTCTCTCGTGGCCCGTCGATCCGTTGCCTCTCATCTCGTTCGTGGGCGGCCTCACTGCCGTGCTCGTCACTTACGTGGTCGGTTCGGCGTTCGGAAGCGACCGCAGCTCCACCACGCTTGTGCTTGCAGGTGTCGCCGTCACGTCGCTCGCCACCGCTATCCAGACGTTCCTGCTGCAGCGCAACAGCGACGTCGTCCGCCAGGTGTACTCGTGGATCCTCGGGCGTCTCTCCACGGCCACCTGGGGAGACGTGCGCCTGGTCGTGCCGTACGTTCTGGTCAGTACCGGCGTGCTGTTGATGCACCGTCGCCTGCTCGACGTCCTGCGCGTGGGGGACGAGGAGGCCAGCGCGCTCGGCGCGGACGTGCGTCGCATCCGTCTCGTCGTCGTGATCGCTGCGACCCTCGGCACTGCCGCGGTGGTCGCGGTCAGCGGTCTCATCGGTTTCGTGGGGATCATCGTTCCGCACGCCGTGCGCCTCCTGGTGGGTTCGAGCTACCGCCTCGTGCTGCCGCTCACGATGATTCTCGGTGCGGCGTTCCTGATCGTCGCCGACATTCCCGGGCGTGTGCTCGACAAGCCCGCCGAGACCCCGATCGGTGTCGTCACCGCGTTCCTCGGGGCGCCCTTCTTCCTGCTCATTCTCCGCACGAGGCAGAACCAGAAATGACCTCGCTCGTCTTCGAGAACGTCGGTGTCCGGTACGGCACGCACACGGCCGTTCAGGGGTTCAGTGACACGGTGCGCCCCGGCGAGTGGCTGTGCGTCATCGGACCGAACGGTGCGGGCAAGTCGTCCCTGCTGCGTTCCGTGGTCGGTGTCGCACCGCACGACGGGCGCATGCTGGTGGACGGTGCGCCGTTGCACTCGCGCAGCGCACGACGCCGTGCGCAGTTGATTGCGTACGTGCCCCAGAACCCCGTGCTCCCCACGGGAATGACGGGACGCGAGTACGTGTTGCTCGGCCGCAATCCGTTCGTGTCACATTTCGGCCGTGAGACCCGCCATGACGTGAACATGGTGCGCGACGTCATCGAGCGTCTCGATCTCGTCGATCTCGCCGACCGCAACATCGACACGCTGTCGGGAGGGGAGCGCCAGCGACTCGTCATCGCGCGTGCGGTCGCACAGGAGGCACCGATCCTTCTTCTCGACGAGCCGACGAGCGCGCTCGACATCGGCCACCAGCAACAGGCACTCGAGCTGGTGGACAGGTTGCGCCGCGAGCACGGTCTGACCGTGATCAGTGCCATGCACGACCTCACGCTCGCCGGCATCTACAGCGACCGACTGGTGCTGATGCACGAGGGACACCGTGTGGCGAACGGCACGGCCGAAGAAGTGCTGAGGCCCGAGACTCTCGCCGAGTTCTACGGGGTGTCGGTGCGCGTGCACCGTGAGCCGGACGGCACGATCATCGTGGTGCCGAGCCGCACCATCGACCTGCGCTGAACCGCCCACCCTGCGTTCGCTGACCTACGCTGGATTCCGTGAGGAAGTTCGTGTGGCCGGTCATCGCCGTGGTGATTGCGGCCGCGCAGCTGTACCTGCTTCTCGACACGAAGAGCGCCTCCGAGGTGTACGTGCCCGTTGCGGGAACCTCCACCACGACCACGACCTTCCCCGGCAGCTCGATCACGACCCCCTGGGGCTCGTTGGCGTCCGACAGCTTCAGGATCGAGGAGATCGACACCTGCAAGGACTTCACGTTCGACCTGCAGGTCACCGACCTCGCGCCCATCGGCGACCCAAACAAGTTCGTCCAGATCAAGGGCACGTCGGGTTTCCTCTTCGCCGTCACGGGCGCGACTCTGAAGGTGGGGTCGAACCCGGTCACGTTCACGTTGTGCAGGCGCGAGGAGGAACAGTGGCGCACACGCGTGGAGACCCCGTGGCGCACGCGCGACTTCACCGTGAAGTCGTTCCCGAAGTGCCCGCGGTTCTTCGTCGACTCACTCGTCGAGGGTGATTCGCTGCAGCTGATCACGTCGTGCCCCGCGGTGAAGTGACGCGTGGACACGCCTGACCTGCGTCTGATCGACCGTTGCGTGGAGGCGTGCACCGCCGCCCACCAGCGCCTGCTGGAGGTTGCCGACGGACTGCCCGACAGCCGGATGCGCGAGTCGAGCCGACTGCCCGGTTGGACACGCGGTCACGTCCTGAACCACCTTCGCCGCAACGCCGACGGCTTCTCGCTGGTGTGTGACGCCGCCGGGCGCGGCGACGTGGGCATGCAGTACCCGGGTGGCCTGTCCGAGAGGGAACAGGGGATCGAGGACGGCGCGCACGATCCAGCCGCCACGCTGGTGGCGAACCTGCGCGCGAGCATCTACGAACTCGAGGCGAAATGGTTCCGGGGCGACGGAACCATGTGGATGGGTTCGGGAGTCCTCGGTACCGGTGCAACAGTTCCCGTTTCCGATGTCCCGTACCGCCGCCTGCGCGAGGTGGTGGTGCATCTCACCGATCTCGACGTCGGCATCGAGTACGACGAGTGGCCCGACCTCTTCGTGCGCATGGAACTCGACCGGCAGAAGATGGCGTGGGCGGCGAGCCACCCGATGGGACTCACGCAGCTGCCGGGGTACGCGATGAAACTGCCCGACAAGCAGCGTCTTGCGTGGCTGCTGCGCCGCACCCATGTCGAGGGAATCCCGGAAGGACCGGGCCTGTGACCGGACGGACCCGCCGCGTGTTGCTCGCGCTGTTCACGGCCGTGTGTGCCGTCCTCTTCGTCGCACCGTCGGGTGCATCGGCACACGCGGTGTTGGTGTTCTCCACGCCCGCGGCGTCGTCGGTGCTGCCGAAATCACCCGACCTGATCGAGCTGGGTTTCAACGAGTCCGTCGACGCGGAACTCTCGAGCATCCGGCTGTTCGACGCGGACCAACGCGAGATCACGATCGGCGGGACGAGTGCCGCACCGAACAACCCCGCGGTTGTGCTGGCAGAGATCCCCTCGCTGGAGGACGGGACGTACGTCGTGGTGTGGCGAATCACCAGCGCCGACGGTCACCCGGTGAACGGCGCGTTCCCGTTCGAGATCGGCACGGTCTCTTCCGGCACGGGGGCTGACCTGGTGGACAGGGTGGTCGAGGCCGTGCAGCGCAGGTCCCCGCTCGGGCCGGCTCTGTCGACCGGGAAGTTCCTGGGTTTCCTCGGATTCGTCCTGCTCGCCGGGGTCATGCTGTTCTCCTTCGGCACACAGCTGCTCGATTCGCGCAGGGTCATGGTGACCGCACTCGCGGGGATGGTCCTGTTGCTCGTCGGGTCGGTCGTCGTGCTCGTCCTCCAGGGTGCGTACGTGACCGGCGGGGGGTGGGGCGACATCGGGAAGTGGTCGCTCGTCAGTGACGTCCTGCGCACGCGCATCGGTGGTGCGGTCGTCGCGCGCATCGTCCTTGTCATCCTGTGGTTGCTCGTCGTGCAGGTGCTGCGCGGGTCACCGTGGACGTCCGTGACGGCGTTGACCGTGTGGTTGCTGACGACCCTCACGGCCGTCACGTTCTCCGTTTCCGGGCACCCGAGTGCCGACACTCTGACCGGGATCTTCGTGCCGCTCGATGTTGCACACCTCGTGGG
>JBEDDY010000064.1:0-3962 GCA_041176025.1 Actinomycetota bacterium
GCTCCGCGTCACGGAGCGCGAGCGCGCGAACATGGCGGTCATCGTGGGTGATGCCTTCGCCAGGCCGATAGCCGACGCCCTCGATGCCGCAGCCCGCGCCGGCCGTGGGTACGACACGTCGTCACTGACCCGCATCGTGTCGTCGGGTGTCATGTGGACGATGGAAGTGAAGAACAGGATGCTCCGGCACATCCCGCAGGCACTCCTCGTCGATGCGATGGGCAGCACCGAGGGGGGCAATGGCCGTGAGCATCTCGATGAGCGGGATGCCGGCAGAGACGGCGAAATTCGCGATGAACCCCACGACGAAGGTGTTCGACGACGACGACGTGGAGGTGCTGCCGGGGGACGGCAGGACGGGGAAGGTCGCGAACGGCGGTGTCACCCCGTTCGCGTACTTCAAGGACCCGGAGAAGTCGGCACGCACGTTCCGTGTGATCGACGGTGTGAGGTACTCGTTCCCGGGTGACCTCGCCACGTTCGACGAGAACGGGCAGCTCGTCCTCCTGGGTCGCGGCAGCCAGGTCATCAACACGGCCGGGGAGAAGGTCTTCCCCGAGGAGGTGGAAGAGGCCGTCAAGCGTTTTGCCGGCGTGCGCGACTGCCTGGTGGTCGGGCTTCCCGACGACAAGTTCGGCCAGCGCGTCGTCGCTGTCGCATCACTGGAGGCCGGTGCATCCGCCTCCGAGGCAGACGTGGTCGCGTTCGTGAAGACGCAACTCTCGGGGTACAAGGCGCCGAAGTCCGTCGTCTTCGTGGCTGACGTGCCGCGTGCCCCGAACGGCAAGGCTGATTACCCGGGTGCGAAGAAACTCGCCGAGGATGCCGGGTAGGGGGCGGGACCGCACGATGCAGCAGCTCGACACGCAGCTCGGTGGGGCACGACCGTTCGGTCTCGGCTACTGGCCGCTGCCGGAGGATGCACCGAACGTGGCCATCCCGCGCGAGGACGTGCGGATCGTCTCGCCGGACGGCGCGCTGGTGCGCGGCATGCTGTGGACTCCACCGGACGGCAAGTGGAAGACGGCAGTGATCCTCAGTCACCCGCGCGGCGACTTCACGGTGCACTACGCGTGCCCGTTGCTCGCCGCCGCCGGGTACGCGGTGCTGGGTTTCGGCACGAGGTACATGAACAACGACACCGACTGCCTGCACGAGAACTGCATCGTGGACGTGAAGGCGGCACACGACTTCATGGTCTCGCGCGGTGCGGAGGCAGTCGTGCTCCTCGGCAACTCGGGTGGTGGCTCGCTCATGGCCATGGCGAACGCCGAGCTCGGGATCGGTGACGGCTGGATCGGCATGGCGGCCCACCCCGGTGAGGGAGTGTTCATGCTGCAGGTCATCGACCCGTCCGTGGCCGACGAGTCCGACCCCTTCTCCCGGGTCCCCGAACTGGACATGTACAACCCGGACAACGGGTGGCGTCCCTGGCCCGAGCCCTGTTCCTATGACACGGAGTGGCTGGCCACGTACAGGGCAGCCCAACGGGACCGTGTGGCCCGTTTGGACGCGGTGGCCCGGCAGTCCCTGACGGACGCCGAGGCGGCTGGGGCGGCGATGGAGGGAATTCACAAAAGCACAAGCACCCATGAATGGCGGGAACTGAGGGCCCGGCGGGTTTTCGCCAAGTACATGACCATTTACCGAACCCTGGCCGATCCCGCGTACCTGGATCTCTCGATCGACCCCGATGAGCGCCCGATGGGGTCACTTTTCGCCTTTCCGGACCCATTCGAGGCCAATTACGGCCGGGGCGGCCTGGCCCGGACCATGACGGCCAGGGGGTGGCTGTCCACCTGGTCCGGGCTTTCCAGCCATGCCCGGCTGGCCGACACCATGCCCAAGGTGAAGGTGCCCACGATCCTTGTCCACCCCACCGCAGACACCGAGATCAGGGTCCGCCAGGCCATGGAAATAGTGCAGAACGCCGGCGCGGCCGACACCACCTACGTGGAGATGAAGGGCGCCCCTCACTATCTGGAGGGCCACCGCAAGCCCGCCATGGACGCGGTCATCGACTGGATGAGGGCCCGCTACCCGCTCTGAACCGGCCCCTCCGGGGGTAGCGGGCGCAGGAATGCGCCGATAGCGTTCCAACTCCGTGCGATTCGGGCCCCGGCCCGGAAAGCAAGTTCGATCGTCGAGACATCACAATCGACGTCCGTGAAGGCCGGCCCAGCCGGAACCACACGGCACAACCCAGATCAAGTGCTCCGTTGGCCCCACAGCCTGCGGAGCATTTGCGTGAAGAAGCAAAACGAGAAACGCCATGGCACAAAAAGCGATCGTCGGCGAAAAGGTCGGCATGACACAGGTGTGGGGGGAAGACCAGCGGGTCATTCCCGTCACCGTGCTGCGCGTCGAGCCGGCACGAGTCGTACAGGTGAAGACCAACGACCGTGACGGGTACAACGCACTGCAGGTCACCTACGGAAGCAAGAAGGCAGACAAGCTCACGAAGCCGGAGGCGGGTCACTTCGCCGCCGCCAACGTGGAGCCCGGCCGTCGGGTCGTCGAGCTGAGGCTCGAGTCCGTCGACGGATTCGAGGTCGGCCAGGAGATCGGCGCGGACACGCTCGCAGCCGGCGAGAAGGTCGATGTCACGGCGATCAGCCGCGGCAAGGGTTTTGCCGGCGGCATGAAGCGCCACAACTTCAACGGCCAGGGTGCCAGCCACGGCAACCACAAGCACCACCGTGCGCCGGGCTCGATCGGTTCGTGCTCGTTCCCCGGCCGCGTGTTCAAGGGTCTCCGCATGGCGGGTCACATGGGCAACGAGCAGGTCACCACGCTGAACCTCGAGGTCGTCCAGGCAGACCCGGAGCGCGGCCTCCTCCTCATCAAGGGTTCCGTCCCGGGCCCGAACGGCGGCGTTGTCATCGTGCGCAACGCAGTGAAGGCGAAGTGATCGAGATGGCATCAGTCGACGTCAAGAACGCAAGCGGCAAGAGCGCAGGCTCGGTCGACCTCGCGGACAGCCTGTTCGGTGTCCAGCCGAACGTGCCGGTCATGCACCAGGTCGTGACCGCCCAGCTCGCGCACCGTCGCTCCGGCACGCAGAGCACCAAGACCCGCGCCGAGGTGTCAGGCGGCGGCAAGAAGCCGTTCCGCCAGAAGGGCACCGGCGGTGCGCGTCAGGGCTCCATCGTGGCGCCGCACTACTCGGGCGGCGGCATCGCGCACGGCCCGAAGCCGCGCAAGTACACCCAGCGCGTGCCGAAGAAGATGGTGCGCCTCGCGCTCGCCTCGGCACTCAGCGACCGCCGCAACGAGGGTCGTCTCGTCGTCGTCGACACGTGGGGCTTCAGCCAGCCGAGCACGAAGGACGCCATCAAGGCCCTCGCGGCCCTCGGCCTCACCGGCAAGGTCCTCGTCGTGGTCAACGCCGCCGACGAGACCGCCGTCAAGAGCTTCCGCAATATCCCCGACGTGCAGATCATCATCACGGGCGAACTCAACGCCTATGACGTGCTCTGCAACGACTGGGTCGTGTTCGCCAAGGACAGCCTCCCCGCACAGAAGGATGCGTAAGCGATGAAGGATCCCCGCGACATCATCATCCAGCCCGTGGTCTCCGAGAAGAGCTACGGCCTCATCGAGCAGGACGTCTACACCTTCCAGGTGCACGTCGATGCCACCAAGCCCGAGATCCACGATGCCATCGAGGCGATCTGGGGCGTCAAGGTGCTGAAGGTGAACACCCTCAACCGCAAGGGCAAGGTCACCCGCACCCGCAACACCAACCGTCATGGCCAGCGCCCGAACACGAAGCGCGCCATCGTCACCCTCGCAGCGGGAAGCAAGATCCCGCTGTTCGAAAGCTGAGAACACCATGGCAATCCGCAAGCGCAAGCCGACCAGTGCCGGTCGCCGTTTCCAGACGGTGTCCGACTTCAGCGACATCACCAAGTCGACCCCGGAGAAGAGCCTGCTCGCCCCGAAGTCATCCAGTGGTGGCC
>JBEDDY010000065.1:0-4724 GCA_041176025.1 Actinomycetota bacterium
GCCCGCCATCCACCGCTTCCCGAAGGCAATGGCCCAACGCATCCAGGGGATGTGCGCCATCGTCGCGGAGAAGTACAGGAACAAGGGCGAGAACATCTGGAAGGGCGTCGACGACGCACAGGTGCTGTTCGAGCGTCTCCGTGAACTGCCCGGCTACGGCGAGGAGAAGGCGCAGATCTTCGTGGCGCTCCTCGGCAAGCGCTTCGGCGTCCAGCCGAAGGGATGGCAGAAGGCGGCCGGCGTGTTCAGTGACAAGAATCCCCGCACCATCGCCGACATCACGGACCAACCCACGTTGCTGAAGGTGCGCGCGTGGAAGAAGGCCGAGAAGGCGGCGGACCGTGACAAGCAGTCACGCCCGCTGAAGAAGACCGCCAAGTAGCGTCTGTCCACGTGACAACGCTCATCACCGGCGGAGCCGGGTACATCGGGTCGATCACCGCCCGCGCCATCCGCGCATCCGGCCGTGGCGTCGTGGTGCTCGACACGCTCGAGAACGGCCACCGCAAGGCAGTCGGTGACGCACCGTTCGTGCAGGGCGACGTTGCCGACGCGGACATCGTGCGCCGCACCGTGGAGGAGCATGAGGTCGACGAGGTCGTGCATTTCGCCGCGTACAAGGCCGTCGGCGAGTCCATGGAGAACCCCGGCAAGTACTTCGCCAACAACGTGACGGGTTCGCAGAAATTGTTCGAGGCGCTGCACGATGCGGGCGTCAACCGCGTGGTGTTCTCCTCCACCGCCGCGGTGTACGGAACGCCGGCGCGCGTGCCCGTGCGCGAAACCGACAGCACCGACTGCGAGAGCGTCTACGCCGAGACGAAGCTGATGATTGAGAAGACCCTCGGCTGGTACGCCCGCACCACCGACATGCGCAGCGTGTGCCTGCGCTACTTCAATGCCGCCGGCGCGAGCGACGACGCGACGCTCGGCGAGAACTGGCGCTTCTCCCAGAACCTCGTGCCGCACGTGATGAAGGCCGTGCTCGGCCACGCGCCCGCCCTCAAGGTGTTCGGGAACGACTACCCCACCCCGGACGGCACCGGCGTGCGCGACTACATCCACGTGGAGGACCTCGCCACCGCGCACGTCGCAGCTCTCGACCACCTGGCGAAGGGTGGCGAGCCCGTCACGTGCAACGTCGGCACGGGTCAGGGCACGAGCGTGCTGGAGATCATCGCCACCACCGAACGCATCAGCGGCAAGAAGGTGCCCTACGAAATCGTCGGTCGCCGCGCCGGGGACGTGTCCGAGGTGTACGCCGATGCGTCACTCATCCGCGGCCTCATGGGTTGGGAGCCGACGCGCCACCTGGACGACATCATCTCCTCGGCGTACGCATGGCACTCGGCGAAGCCGAACGGCCACGACAGCTGACTCAGGTGGACTTCATCGACTGACGGTCGAGCCAGCCGAACAGCACGGCAACCGCGCGCGGGTCGTGACGCAGACGGTGACCCGCCCCGGTGACGATGCGCGTCTCGGCGGCACCGTGTGCCTCGGCCAGCACGCGTGAGTCGGCAACGGGGACGCTCTCGTCGTCCTCACCGTGCATCACGAGCAACGGGCGCGGCGCGAACCTGCGTGCGGCGTCGATCGGACGGAAGCGGCGCAGCTCGCGGCTCCACTCGTCGAAGGATGGCGGGAACGACGGACGGCGGATGGCGCCGATCTCGCGTGCGTGCTCCAGGAAGCGGCGCGGCTGCGCTGCCCAGTCGTCGAAGTCGGCACGCGGGCCGAGCAATGCGCAACCCTTCACGCGCGGGTCGTCGGCAGCGACGCACAGTGCGAGCGAACCGCCGGTGTTCGTGCCGACCAGCCAGATGCCTGACGGGTTCGTCTCGCGTTCCACGTGGTCGATCGCGGCACGCAGGTCATCGACCCAGCCCTGCATGGAGAAGTCACCCTCGCTGGTGCCGCAGCCGCGGAACGTGAAGGTGAGTGCCGCCCAGCCGAGCTCGGCGGCGAGACGGTCCATCAACTGCGGGAACGTGAGCGCGGACTGGCGCGCGTCAAGCGGGCCGATCGGGAACCCGTGGCACATGATGACGGCAGGCGCCTGAGTGCGGATCGCGGGCAGAGCGAGATAACTGCCGAGCGTCAGCGAACCCGAGGTGAACGTGCCGTTCATCGGTGCCGCCATGAGCGAACCCCTACGCGCGCGGCTTGCGGTGGCGGCGCGTGGCACCGGGTGTGGCCAGCGAGTAGCCACGGTTGCGCGCCTCGGCAAGTGTGTCCGGCCCGAAGCACAGACCCACACCCGCCTCGACGATCTCGTCGATCACCGCGGTGTCGGTCCACTCGTCCAGGTCGTAGACCAACTGGGTGCGCTTGTCACCGAGAAAACGGGTGTGTTCGAACCTGACGGGGCGTTCCATGCGTCCAACGGTAGTCGCACGGTGCGGACGGCACACGAAACGGGCACTAGGTTCGCGCCATGATCCCCGTGGAGACCATCGACAATCTCGAGCTCTGCTACCGCTCGATCAGCGAGTTCTGCTCCGGTCTGTCCGAGGCCGACTGGGCGACCCCCACACAACTGCCGGGCTGGACAGTGAAGGACAACCTGTCCCACATGGCCAGCTGGGAGGGCGAGATGAGCGGTCGCCCGGTGACCGAGCACCGTGCCGCCGACCTCTCAAACGCGAAGAACCAGATCGGCGAGGACAACGAACACGAGGTGGACATGCGCCGCCCCTGGCCGGGCGCCAAGGTGCTGGCCGAGTGGGAGGACGTGGCTGCCGAACGAGTTCGCATCCTTCGCTCCGCCGATGACGCGTATTTCGCCGAGACCAGCGACGGCCCCACGGGACCCGCGCCGCTGAGCGACTACCTGCAGATCCGCGTGCTCGACCTGTGGACGCACGAACAGGACATGCGCCGCGCTCTCGGCCGGCCCGGTCATCAATCAGGTCCGGCGGCAGAGCACACGATTGACAGACTCATCCGCACGGTTCCCATCGTCATCGGCAAGCGGGCCGCGACACCGGAGGGACGGACGGTCGTCATCGAGATCACCGGAGGCGTGGTGCGCACCGTTGCCGTCACCATCACCGGGGGCCGCGGCCTGATCGGCGACACCGCACCGGCGGACGCAATGTGCACGATCACCATGGACTCCGACGTCTTCCTGCAGCTCGCCACCGGACGCGGCGACGCGAGCGAACTCGCTGCTCAGTGCACCGTCAGCGGCGACGCGGCGCACGCAATGAAGGTGCTCACGCAGTTCACGATGATGATTTGATCACTGGATCGGAGAAGGCGAGAACGCAGGTGATGACACACCAAGTGAACGGCATGCACGCACGAAGGATGCACCACAGGATCGCCCCGTGGATCGCGGCGACGGTGCTCATGTGCGTGGTTGCAACATCGACAGTCCCGCGAGTGGGCGCCGACTCGAACGAGGGAACCACCAACCGGACATCCCATGCCGGTCTCACGGCCGGTCTGGGCCACACGTGCGTGGCGGTCCAGGGGACGGCGAAGTGTTTCGGGGCGAACAACTACGGGCAGGTCGGGAACAACTCCGGTTCTGATGCACTGCTCAGCGAGAACGTTGTCGGGCTGTCGTCCGGTGTCACTGCCATCTCTGCGGGAGACTGGCACAACTGCGCACTGTCCACCGGCGGTGGCGTGAAGTGCTGGGGAAGAAACACGTCAGGCCAGCTCGGCAACAACTCCCTCACCAACCAGCGGACACCGGTGAGCGTCTCGGGTCTGGCCTCGGGTGTCGTTTCGCTCACGGGTGGGTCACTTCACACCTGTGCCCTCACCACCGCCGGGGGCGTGAAGTGCTGGGGCTACGGCGCGTCAGGCCAGCTGGGCAACGGTGAGACGGTGACCCAGAAGACTCCCGTCGACGTGACCGGCCTCACGTCCGGTGTCACCGCGATCACAGCCGGGCTGTACCACACGTGTGCACTCACCTCTGGTGGTGGCGTGAAGTGCTGGGGCGAGGCAGATGCCGGACGCGTGCTCGGCACCGGCGTGACCACCGACCAGAAGACCCCGGTTGATGTCACCGGTCTCACCTCGGGTGTCACCGCCGTCAGTGCAGGCGAGTACCACACCTGCGCGCTCCTCACTGACGGCACGGTCAGGTGCTGGGGTCGCAACAACTACGGCCAGATCGGCAACGCCTCGTGGGACAACCAGAACCTCCCGGTGGACGTGGCGGGCCTGTCGGCACCGGTGGTGTCGATCGCCGCGGGCGGGTACCACACGTGCGCTGTCACCAACGCCGGGGCGTTGACCTGTTGGGGGCTCGGGACCTCCGGCCAGGTCGGCCATGGCGCATGGACAAGCGAGAACATCCCGGTTGACGTTGTTGGGCTGTCGACAGGAGTATCAGCAGTTTCGGCGGGCCAGAAGCACACCTGTGCCTCCGCGAGCGGCGCCGTCATGTGCTGGGGACTGAACACATGGGGCCAACTGGGCGCAGGCGACCGAAACCACTCGAACGTGCCCCGTAGCCCTGCCGTCTCGGTTCCGACCACATCTCCTTCGTCCGAATCGATTCCCGCCGCTGCGGTGTCGACCACGATCAAGTCACCCTCGGCCACGGTGAAGTCCCCGACCAACTCCGCAACACCCACCACGACGAAATCGCCGAACGCCAACAAGACGGTTGTCACCACCACGACGATCTCATCCGGCAAGCCGACAGCAACGTCGGCGGCGCCGAAGAAGGACGGGACCGACACGTCGGAACCCGGGCAATC
>JBEDDY010000066.1:0-6777 GCA_041176025.1 Actinomycetota bacterium
AGTCGACATGACGGCAAGGGCGACGATCCCGGGGAGCAGGAAGTCGGGGGATTCCTGGGCGCCGGAGGGAAGGACGTCCACGAGCGAGAAGAACGTGAGCAGGAGAACGGGGATGACGAGCGTCAACAGCAACTGCTCCCCGTTGCGCAGGACGAGCATGGTCTCGGCCCGCAACTGTGTGAGGACACGCTTCATGACGCACCTCCGGTGATGCGGCGGTAGGCATCCTCCAGTGATTCCGTCCCGGCATCGAGACCGTTCAGGGGGAACGATTTCTCCGCCAGCCATCCCGAGAGGAGCGCGATGACGTGGGGAGTGGACGCGATGTCTATCTCGTAGGTGCCGTTGCCGCGAGGGTTCACCCCGTGGCCGAGATGCGACGAGAGGTCGACGGTGTCGAGGCCTTCGGCGGAGGAGAAGCGGATGGTGCTGCGCTGCTGCAGCAGTGTGCGGAGCGGGCCGGCAGCCGCGACCCTTCCCTTCACGAACATGACCACGTTGTCGGCGACCTTCTCTGCCTCCGCCAGTTCGTGGCTGGCGAGAACGACGGTGCAACCATCGGCGGCGAGCTGCCGGACGATCGTGCGGATGATGTCACGGCCGTCCACGTCGACCCCCGACGTGGGCTCGTCGAGGAACGCGACGTCGGGCCGGGCGGCAAGCGCCAGAGCCAGCGACACGCGTTGCTGCTCCCCGCCGGAGAGCCGTCGCCATGTCGCCCCGGTGCGGTGGCCGAGACCGACCCTGTCCACCAGGTCGTCGGCGTTCATGCCGCGGTCATGGAGCGCGCAGAAGTGGGCGATGACATCCCGCACGCGGGCACTGGGGTAGACACCGCCACCCTGCAGCATCACGCCCATCCGTCCGGTCAGTCGGTCGTGACCGGCGACGGGGTCGAGGCCGAGGACGGAGACGTGGCCCGAGTCCGCCGTGCGGAAGCCCTCACACACCTCGATGGTGCTGGTCTTGCCTGCCCCGTTCGGTCCCAGCACGACGGTGACCTCCCCGACGGGGGCAGAGAAGGACACGTGGTCGACGGCAGTGAGGTCGCCATAGCGCACCACCAGGTTCTCCACGAGGACACCGTTCACGAAACCACACTACGGACAATCAACGGCTCGGCGGAAAGCGACGAGGGGTAGCCTGAAAAGCCTGTGATTGATGTTCGTTTGCTCCGATCGAACCTTGCCGGTGTCCGCGAGGCCCTCGGCCGCCGCGGCAAGCCCGATGTGCTTGCCATGCTGGACGAGGCAGTGCGCCACGATGAGCGCTCGCGTGAGATCACGGCGGAGAGGGACACCATCCGCGCACGTGTGAACGAGCTGTCGAAGCAGGTCGGCGGTCTCCGTCGTGACGGAAAGACGTCGGAGGCCGAGGAACTCCAGGCGGAGAGTCGCAACCTGGGCGACAAGGAGGCCGCGCTCTCCAACGAGGCGGAGACGGTGCAGGCGGCACTTCGCGAGTGCCTGCTGCGCATCCCGAACCTCCCGCATGCGGACGCACCGAGTGGTGCCGACGATTCCGACAACCCGGTGATGAGGGGTCCGGTCAACATGCCGGCATCCTTCGCGGACCACCAGCGGGTGCCCCACTGGGAGACCGCGGTCGCACTCGGCATCCTCGACAACGAGCGCGCCACGAAGATCTCCGGTGCGATGTTCACCATGCAGCGCGGACTGGGTGCGACATTGTCGCGCGCTCTCTGCCAGTACGCACTCGACATGAACGCCGATGCCTTCGAGGAGATCCGGCCGCCGTCGCTCGTCACTTCCGCGACGCTGACGGCCACGGGACAGTTGCCGAAGTTCGCCGACGACGCGTACGCCATCGAGCGCGACGACCTGTGGGCCATCCCCACCGCCGAGGTGCCGCTGACGTCCATGTACGCCGGTGAGGTGCTGGACGAGGCACAACTTCCCGCACGCTTCATGGCGTACAGCAGCTGCTACCGACGCGAGGCCGGTTCCGCCGGCCGTGACACGCGCGGCATGCTGCGCGCGCACGAGTTCGACAAGGTCGAGATCCTGGCACTCGCGACACCCGAGCAGGGCCCGGACCTGCTGGTGGAGCTTCGCGACCGCGCAGAGCGGCTGATCGCGGGTCTCGGCTTGCCGTACCGCATCATCGAGATCTGCACCGGCGACATGGGGCAGAGCCACCACCGCAGCTTCGACATCGAGGTGTACGCACCGGGTTGCGACAACTGGCTGGAGGTCAGCAGCGTCAGCTGGTTCAGTGACTACCAGGCACGCCGTGCCGACATCCGTTTCAAGCGCGCGGGCCAGAAGGGCACCGAGGTGGCCAACACCCTGAACGGTTCCGCCCTCGCCGTGCCCCGCGTGTGGGCTGCCATCTGCGAGAACTTCCGCCAGGAGGACGGCAGCGTGCGCATTCCCGAGGTGTTGCGCCCGTACATGCGCGGCGCCACCGAGATCCGCCCGAAGTAGGCGCGGCCATGGGCATTGCCGACCGCCGCATCCAGTACGAAACCGCCGGTCTCGACCGCGGGCATCTCGATGACGATCCCGTCGTGCAGCTGCAGCTCTGGTACGCGCAGGCCGAGGAAGCGGGCTGCACGGAGCCGAATGCGATGACGGTCTCCACCATCGGTCCCGACGGAGGACCTGACTCGCGCATCGTGCTCGCGCGCGGCATCGACGAGAACGGCATCACGTTCTTCACGAACCGTGAGAGCACGAAGGGACGCGAGATCGCAGACAACTCGCAGGCGGCCGTCACGTTCGGGTGGCTCGAGCTGCACCGGCAGGTGCGCGTGCGCGGGACCGTCACGCAGGCGACGGATGACGCGAGTGATGCGTACTTCGCGTCGCGCCCGCGCCAATCGCAGATCGGCGCATGGGCCTCGCCACAGTCGCAGCCAATCGCCGACCGCGACGTTCTCGACCGCCTCATAGCGGAGGTCACGGCACGATTCGACGGCGTGGACGTGCCCCGTCCGCCGCATTGGGGCGGGTACGTCGTGTCCATCGAGCAGATCGAGTTCTGGCAGGGAAGGCCGAGCCGCCTGCACGACCGCTTTCTGTACGTGCGCGACGGCGCCGGCTGGACCGTCAACCGCCTGGCCCCCTGACACGACAAGAACTCTTCGGAGGAGACAGACGATGCCCCAGTTCCTTCATGACCCGGCCGCCGCTGCAGTTGCCTACTCGGAACTGCGCCGAAGGGTGACCGACCTGTTGGCGGGGTCGGGAACCGACCGGGCGCAAGTGGTCGTGCCGCACTGTCCGTCGTGGACAGTGAAGAACGTGCTGTCACACATGGTCGGTGTGCCGGAGGATTTCATGGCGGGGAACATGGAGGGAGTGACCACCGAGGAATGGACCCAGAGGCAGGTCGACAGGCACATGCATGATTCCATCGATGACCTGCTGGGTGTCTGGAGCGCCCTTGACGCCCAACTGGACCTCATTGTGCCGAACGTACCGAACCCGATTGTCTCCCAGTTGGTCTTCGACCAGGTCACCCACGAGCATGACATCCGGAACGCACTCGGCCAGCCGGGGGGCCGCGACTCGTCGGCCATTGCGGTCGCCGAAGGCTTCATGCGGTTCGTTCTCTCCCGGCACACGGAACCTGCGGTTGCCGCCCTGTCGGAGACTTCCGTGACCGGGTTCGATTTCGTGCGTTGCCTCGGTGGACGGCGTGGTGCCGATCAGATCGCGGCTGCCGGACTGGACGTGGACGCGGTGCGTGTGTTCATGCAGAACATGCCGCTTGAAATACCCGCAGGAGCAATCGACGAATAGAGGCGGTCAGCCTCGCCAGGTGAGGGCGCAGTCCACGAGGGCGTCGATGAGACGCTGCGTGTGCGGGGAGGGCTCTGGACCCTCCCAGTCCCAGAACATCGGGCTCGCACCGCGGACGCGCGGGGGCAGTTCCAGCTGCACGCCGGAATGCTGCGGCACGTTCACCGGGTTGTCCTGGTGGAGTCCGCGCAGGTCCTTCGGTATGCGGTCGATGTCATCGATCACCTCGTACGCGGGCAGGTGCTGCCTGATGAGACCACCGAGATGCGCGGCAAGCCGGCGGTTGCCGCCGCCCAGCAGCAATGTCGTGAAGAACCCTGCACGTCCGTACCCGTGCACCGTGATCACGGTGTCCACGTGGTCGAGGAAGGATGCCAGTTGCGGCGACTGGTCCGCGGTCACCCGGTGGGACGGGATGTGCCACTCGAGATTGTCAGGCTGCAGCACCCCGTAGTAGGAGGCACCGGTCCGTTCGGCCGCGGAACGTGCGATGACGTCGGTGACCTCTTCCAGTTCGCCCCCGTGGAACGCCATGAAACCGAATGTCCCGCGCAGCACGCATTCCTCGCGGACACCCTCGGAGGCGAGAAGCTCGGAGAACTGCATGGTCAGCCCGCGGTGTCCCGACGTCCCCGGACGATGAACACCGCACCGCCGATGACAACAGCGAACACGGCCGCGAGGCGCCACGCACCCTGCTCCTGCAGGAACGAGGCGACGCTCGACTGCCACCTGTCCACCCGCCCGGTGACACCGTCACCACCGCGGTCGGTGATCGCGCCGTACCAGTACCAGGAGAGGTACAGACCGGTGAGCGTGACCAGAACGGCTGACGCGGTGTCGAACCAGCGCAGGCCGCGACGGAGGAACCGCACGAACCCGTTCTTTGCCAGGGCAATCGCCACCGTGAGCGAGGTGACGAGCAGTCCCATGCCGAGGCCGTAGAGCACCAGGGACAGAACACCGCTCACGTATCCGTGACGACCGATGGACCCGAGGATGACCGACACGAGGAACCCGATGGTGCAACCGATGGATGCAACCGCGTACGCGATGCCGAACATGAACATGCTGCGAATGGTGTTGTCGCGCTTCGTGCCGATGTCCGGTGTGATGATGCGGGGCTTCCACCCCGTGAGCATGCGGATGCCCATCGCCACGAGACCGAGACCAATCAAGAGGGACACGTACTTCGCGTTCTGGCTGATGGCATCCGTGAAGAGGCGCGTGATGCTGCCCACCACGATGAACAACGACACGAAACCGGCCGAGACGGCCGCCCCCACCTTCAGTGCACGTGCGACCGCGGCCGGCCGGGTGCCGGGGGTGCCGGACTCGGCACCGAGGTAATAGAGCAGGTACGTGGGGAGCAGCACGAAACCGCACGGGTTCACCGCCGCCAGCACACCCAGCAGGAAGCTGTATGCGAAGTTCCCCTCCAGTCCCAGCATGGTCAGCCCCCGGGGAGGATCCCGGCGATGTTGTCGTTGATGTCCTTCTCGGTCAGCTCACCCGCGTGCATCGTGACGATGGTGCCCCGGGCATCGAGGAAGTAGGTGGTGGGCATGGTGCCGACCTTCGACAACGAGAGTTGTTCGCCCGTGCGGTCGAGATAGTTCGGGTACGTCACCTGGTTCTCCGTGAGAAAGGCCGTCGCGGACTCCACCGTGTCGTTGGGATTGATGCCGAGAAAGTCGACCTTGCCCGCCCAGCGTTCCGCAGCAGCGGAGAGCGCCGGCATCTCCCGCCTGCACGGTTCGCAGGTGGAGAACCAGAAGTTCACGACGGTCGGCCTGCCGGCCACGGACGGCGTGACCTCGTTCCCGTCGGTGAGGGACGTGAGTGCGGCGAACCCGAACGCCCTGCCCGCGGTGTCCGCGTTGGTGCTGATGGTGGGGTCCTGCACCACACCCGGGTTGGTCAGTTTGGCGTCGACGTCGTCGGAGGACCGGCTCAGGGCCCATCCCCCGACGACGCCAACAATCAGTGCAATGAGGACGGTTGCAGCCGTGCGGCGCGAACGGATCCTTTCCATGCACTCAGGCTACGAGGTGCGCCGGTACCGGTACCTCGTCGATCTGTGTGACCTGTCTTGCCTTGACGGGCGGTCTGCCGCGGGGCTTGCGCCCGGCGATGATGCGGCCCATCTCCAGCTGTTCGCCACCCCAGACACCCCACGGCTCCTCGCGCTCGAGCGCACCAGAGAGGCATGCATCCCGGCTGGAGCACTTCGAGCAGATCGCCTTTGCGCGCTGCACGTCCACCCATTCCTCGGAGAAGAACAGGTACGAGAGCGTGCCGTTGCCGTCGGAGCAACGCTTCGCCGACAGGGTGATCGGCTGGTCGAAGAGGCTCGTGCCCCCCATGTCCTTGTTGACTGCTGTGTACATGTTTTCTGTTCCTTTCTGGAAGTGACTGGGTGAGACCATCGGGCGGGGGCGGAATCCGGGCAACAAAAAAGGCCGCCTGGGTGCTGTACCCGGCGGCCTCTGAGTGCTTGTTTCGCTGTTTAGTGCGAAACCTCGCGAGGCGGCCGGGTGGAACGCTTGTTTGCGTGCTTGGCCGACTTAAACCACATTGCATACGACGTGGTTGCCATGTGTGCCGGGACAGCAAAAGCCACGGTGGGTACCGTGGTCTGTGCAGTTGCGGTCGCAAAGTTCGTACGCATGACCCCGATAGGCAATCACACACCCACGGGGCGGGTCAAGCGGATTAATTCGGGCTCCTGTCGCCAGGGGCACGTCCCGCCGGGCCATGGGGCAGAAATCCCTTGTGGGAGTAGGGTTTGAGCGATGTCCTTCGGTTCTGCCGCCCGCACTTTCGAGATGGTCGAACCCACGGGGGCCGGCCGGTCCTTCACGGCCCGCCGCAGGGTTCGCCTGGGCGATGCCACCCCGAACGGTCGTCTGCGGCTTGATGCCGTGGCCCGCTACCTGCAGGACGTGGCCAACGACGACGGCCGGGACGCCGACTGGAGCGACCCGCACTGGTGGGTGGTGCGCAGGAC
>JBEDDY010000067.1:0-14430 GCA_041176025.1 Actinomycetota bacterium
ACCGCATCATCTACGAGATCCGGGACAACGTCCTCGTGGTGAAGGTCGTGCGCATCGGCCATCGTCGCGAGGTGTACCGCTCGTAGCATCGTCAGCGTGGACGCCGAAACTGCTCATCGTGTCGCGGTGGAGAACGGTCTCGACTTCTACACGGACCCGTCCTCCGGCCTGATGGTGATGACGGCCCTCTACCTCACGAAGCGGGGCTACTGCTGCAAGAACGAGTGCCGTCACTGCCCCTACCGGGAACCGTCGGCACCGACACCGTGACTGTCAGAATGGGTCGGTGCGCGCCTCCGTCCGGACAGAACTGAAGGCTCTCGCAGCGGCAAAGGCCGTCACGGTCGTCACCGTGCTGCTGATGTGGGCGCGCAACCGTCGGTTCTTCTACCGCGATGACGTCGAGCACCAGATGATCGGTGCGTTCACCGCCCTCCACCGCAACGGGTACGGGATCAATGCCGTCGGCGGCTTCCACCGCTCGTGGTATCTCTCACTCATCACGGGCGAGGTGCAGTTCGGCGTCTTCAACCCTTTGACACCGGTCCGCGATGCCATCGCCGCCATGGGCGACGACCTGGCCCTGAACGCGATGCTCATCGCGCTCCTCTACCTGTCGATCTCGGTGACCGGTGCGTACACCGCGGCACGGGCACTGCGGGTGTCACCGTCCCTCTCCGTTGCCGCCGCACTCTTCGCCACGTTCAACGTGCACCTCCTCTATTGGGATGCCGGCAGCTGGACACCCGCGCTCATCGGTTTCTCGTGGTTCACGTGGTTCGTCGCGGCCGTGTGGTGGACCCGCCGCGACATCCGCTTCGCGATCGCCGTCCCGGTGGCGGGTTTCTTCCTGGTGACGGCCGGCTGGCCGCATGCCATGATCGCCGCCGGCGTGGTCGCACTGATCGCCGGCGTCCAGCAGCTCGCCGAGAGGAAGTGGAGGGCCCGGGAAGCTGTCACCTACACCGTGGCGTGCCTCGCGACTGCACTCCTGTCCGCACCGACCTGGATGAGCGCGAAGGTGTTCGCGGACTGGGCGGCGCGCGCGCCGCACGGGCTCTTCAACGACGGCTTCCTCACCCACCACCTCGATGCCATCGGTTTTGCATGGTCGCCGTTCAGTCAGCCCTACATTGACGGTTTCGCGGGCCAGGGATTCATGTTCGAACCCATCACGTACATCGCATGGTTCCTGCCGCTCGCCGCCTACTGGATCGTCACGTCGCAGAAGGTCCGTCGCGCAGTCCGTGTCGACCTTGTCGTTGCGGCAGTCGTGTGCGTGGGCATGTTCGGCCCCAGCATCCTCGGCCCGACGCGCTGGCCCTTCCGTTTCCAGCCGTTCGCCGCGTTCCTCGTGATCATGGTCGCAGTGAACGCACTGCAGTCGGCCGGCGACGAGAAACGGGACCCACGCCACTTCACCGGCGCATGGAAGTGGATCGCGCCCGTTGCGTGGCTGGCTCTCACCGCCTTCCGCCCGCGTCTGTACCCCATGTTCCTCACGATCGTGCTGCTCGTCGCGATCACAGCCGCGCACAGGTTGTTCACCGGTGACCGTCGCCGCCTGTTCGCACCGCTGCTCAGCGCGTCGGTCGTGCTCACCACCCTCTACCTCGTGATGGCCAGTCCGTCACCCGCCATGCCCGGTGACCGCAACGCACCGTCATCACGCGCAGCGATCACACGGCAGTACTCCGCACTCGACAAGCAACGTGTGTTCGTGCTGCAGGGCGACCTGGCCGGGGCGCAGACCATCGAGAAGAAGCGCGGCCGTTTCCGCCTGATCCCGAACCCCCCGGGGTCGGTCACCGCTGCCGAGATGGCCGACGGCAACATCATCCTCGCGGGCGACCTGGACGTCGAGTTCGTCACCGGTTACTCGGCGATGCCGCACGAGGCGCTCGAGAACACGTTCATGACACGGGTGTTCGGCTGGTCGACAGAGGGGACGGCGCCGGCGCTGTTCACGAAGGAGACGACGACCGGCCGGTACTGGATCGACCTGATGGGCGTGACCAGGTTGTTGGTGCAGCGCGGACCGCAGCTCGACTGGCTGAGGGCTGCCGTCCCCGCGGGGTACCCGCTCGAGACCGTCGCCGACACCGGGAACTGGGTGCTCTACTCAACGGCCAGCGATTCAGTCGGTCTCGTCACGCACACGGACGGTGACAGCACGGTGATCGCACGTCCGGTCACCCCGGGAATGCGGATCTCAGTCAACGGCGTGCCGACCGCATTCACCACTCTCAATGACGTGCTGCCGGTGGTGAAGGCAACGCCGGCGGACGCGGGCAGCATCACCGTCACGTACCGTCTGCCGCACCAGAACGCAGTCTTCGTGATGATGGCTCTGGGTCTGCTGGCCCTTGCGTGGCTCGGCCTCGCAGCCCGCCGTCGCTAGGAAAAACCGAGCCGTTCGAACTGTTCGCTCGGTGCCGACACACTGACGAGCGCCGAACGCAGGAGTTCCTCGGCGTCACGGGCGATCGGGTCATCGATGCGGTTCACCGTCTCGGCGGGGTCCTCGGCACGGTCGTAGATGATCGTCTCGTAACGCTCGGCCATGGCCCAGAACGGCAGCATGTCGCCCGCGCGGAACGGCTGGCGGATCACAGGAACGGTGCTGCCCGGCATGAAGTCGAGCGTCGCGCGTGAGTCGGGGTTCGGGATGCGGTAGTTCGGGTACCGCGCGATCGGCATCGTGCTCCACCTGTTCGACCACATGGAGTGCGGCATGTTGTCACCCTGCGGCCCGCGCGTGTAGCGCCAGTCGTTCGTGACCAACTGCACCTCGCGACCCCACACACCCGTCAACAACCAGTCGCGCACCTGTGCCGACTCGCCCGCCACCAACGGTGCGAGCGATCTCCCGTGCGCGGTGTGCGTGATGTCGACACCGAAGATCGATGCGATCGTCGCGTGGATGTCGGTGGATGTCGTGAGCGCATCGTTGACCGACGGATGCACGCCCGGCCAGGCGATGAACATCGGGATGTGACCGAGCGGTTTGTACACCGGGACACCCGGCTTGCCCCACACGTCGCGGTCGTGCACGTCGCGGTCACCCAGGTAATGACCGTGGTCCGTGCACAGGATGACGGCGGTGTCGTCCCACGCGTTCGTTGCGTCCATCGCGTCGAGGACACGGCCGAGCCAGTGGTCGATCATCGAGAGCTTGCCGCCGTACTGTGCGCGCACCTGAACGGCGTCTCGTTCCGTGATGGTGCCCTTCTTCAGCGCGTCCACTTCGTACGGCGGCCAGATGAGGTGCGCGCCCTCCCACGTGTCGTCGTAGCGGTTCGCCCACTCGTCCGGGGTGTCGAACGGTTCGTGCGGGTCGAACTCGTCGACGAACACCATGAAGCGCTCGCCCTTCGCGCGGTGCACGGGTGCGTCCTCCAGCAGCCAGCGCGCGGTTGCCGCCATCGTGCGCGGCCCGGGGAAGTCCGCCTCGTCCCTGAACCACCCGCGCGAGTCGTCGTAGTGCGTGTGCCCGCGGCCGAACGACGGTGCACCCAACCACGACTCGTCGGGACGCGTCTTCCACGGGTCGCTCTCGTGGCCGCGCTCGTACGACCACGCGCGGAAATCCGTGTGGTAGTTCTCGCCGCCCACCTCGAACAGGTGCGGATGGTCGGTGATCAACTGCGTGACCACGCCCGCCTTCCGCAACGACGCGGTGATGGGCTCCTCCCACAGCTCGATCGAGCCCCACGGCTTCCACAGGAAGTCCCACGCACCCACGAGGATGTCGTGGCGTGCGGGGATGCACGGCAACGAACCCGTGTGGTGGTTCGTGAAGCGAACGCTTCGGGCCGCAAGCCGGTCGAGGTTCGGCGTGTCGAAGTTCGTGCCGCCGTACGCACCGAGTTCGTGACGGTTCAGGCTGTCGAGCAGGAGAACGAGGACGTTCTTCGGCGTCTGCAGTGCGGTCATTGCCGCTCGTCACCCAGGGCGAAGACGGTGTCGCACCACGCGTTCACTTCCTCGCGCATCACGTCGTGGCTCTTCGCGAGCAGGTGGCCGTCGCCGGGCATCACGCGCAACTCACCCGTTCCCGCCATGGAGCGCACCACCTCGCTCGCCTCCAGCGGGAGGATCTCGTCCCGGTCACCGTGGAACATCAGGAGCGGGCGACCCTGCAGACCGCCAGCCACCTCGCAACCGGCTGACTGGGTCGCGAACGTGACGACTCCGGTCACCATCGCCGACAGACCGACGGCCACGCGGATGGCAACCGCACCGCCGAAACTGTGTCCCATCAGGATCACGCGGTCGCACCCCGTGCCGACCATCATTTGTACCGCCGCTGCCGCATCGATGCAGCAGGAGTCCATGTCGTTCGGCTTGCGGTAGCTGATGCGCATGGCAGGAATCCCGCGTGCTGAAAAGTCTTCGCCCAGCACGTGGTAGAGCGCCTCGCCCGGGCCCATCACACCGCCCATTGCCCCGCCCATCATGACGATGCCCACGCTGCGGGCATCCCCGCGGGGTTCGTGCCAGAGGATGCTCAGCAGTCCGCGGCGGGTGTACATCTCGATGTGGCGCAGTTCCGGGCCGAGCATCGCCTGCTGGCTGGCCATGATCCCCAGGATGTCGAGGGGGGTCTGCAGTTCCCCCTGCTGGTCCCCCTGTTGACTCATGTCGCTACCCTAATGAGTGGTGACTGAACAGACGAAGAACTCCATCGACTTCGGTGTCGAACTGAACCGCGAGACCGCGAACCGCATCGGCAAGGTGTGGCGCGAAATCCGGCGCGGTGCCGCCAACAGCAAGTTGCGCACCCTCATCTTCGAGAACGAGGACTTCACCATCGACCCCGGCCAGTTCGACACGCTCGAGAGAATCGTCATGCACGAGACGATCCGCATGGGTGATCTCGCCGACTCGATGCACATCGACCCCAGTACGGCCACCCGTGCGGTGCAGCGACTGATCAAGGACGGTCTTGTGCAGAAGGTCCCGCACGCCGGCGACGGACGGGTCGTGGTGATCGAACCCACCGAGCTCGGTCGCCGTGTGTTCGCCTCGGTCGTGGAGAAGCGCAAGCAGATGGTCGTCAGGGTCATGGAACAGTTCGACGCCGACGAGCGCCTGGTTCTTGCCGACATGCTCGAGCGCTTCAACGACGCCCTCGGCAAGGCTGTCGCAGACCTGTCGAAGCGCCACTGAGCGGGTTCTCGCATGGGGTCACGTGACACGTTCGCAGCGGACGCAACGGCGTTCGCGCCCCAGTTGTTCTCCACGGCCGTCCGCATGACGCGCAACCGTTCCGACGCGGAGGACCTCGTGCAGGAGACGTACATGAAGGCGTGGCGCGCGTACGACAGCTACGAGGAGGGAACGAACCTCCGCGCGTGGCTGTTCCGCATCATGACCAACACGTACATCAACAAGTACAACGCGAAGATGCGCAGGCCGACGGAGACCGAACTCGACGACGTCGAGGAGCTGTACCTGTACCGACGACTCGGCACCATCGACCAGTCACGCATGAGTGCATCGGCCGAGGACCAGATGATGGAACTCTTCACTGACGACGAGGTCAAGAACGCGATCGAGGAACTGCCGGAGGCGTTCCGAATGCCGCTCCTTCTTTCCGACGTGGACGGTTTCTCCTACAAGGAAATCGCGGAAATGCTGGACGTACCCATCGGTACGGTCATGTCGCGCCTGCACCGTGGAAGAAAAGCCATGCAGAAGCGGTTGTACCAGTTCGCCAAGGAGCGCGGACTCGTCGACGAAGCGCTTCTCAGGGAACTCGAAGGACAATAGGAAAGGAACCGATCATGGCCACCGACTGCCAGGGCACACTTGATGAACTGAACCGGTTCCTCGACCAGGAACTGTCCGCCGAACTGCGTGCCGAGATCATGGAGCACCTCGCCGGTTGCACGGACTGCCAGCAGACGTTCGATTTCCACGGTGAACTGAAGCGCGTCGTGCGCCAGAAGGCCCAGAACGAAGAGATCCCCGGCACTCTGCTCGAGAAGATCGCCGGTTGTTTCGGCGACGACTGGGTCAACTGACTATTCTTCTTCCCATGTTCGCAGCAGTTGTGTGGCACTGGTGGCTCGGGGTGGTTCTCTTCCTGGCGGCCGTCGGTCTCATCGTCCAGACCTTGATCGGTTACGTCGCGAAGGTGTCGGCCACCCGCTACCCGAACCGCCACCAGCGCAAGGCCGCCAAGAAGTAGGCATCGGTCATGGGCACCGACCCGTCATGGATAGTGCCCCACCCGTCTCTCCCCTCGTCGCGTCACTGCTGACGCGCTGTTCCTTCCCGACCCCGCACACCGACGTCACCGTCGCGCTCTCGGGCGGACCTGACTCGATGGCGCTGATGTGCCTGGCCGTCGCCCACGGTCTCCATGTCACTGCCGTGCACGTGGACCACGGCATCCGGGCGGACTCGCACCGTGACGTTGCCCTGATCGCCCCGGTGGCCCGTGCCCTCGGTGTCGAGCTGCAGGTGCACCGGGTCACCGTGGATCCCGGCCCGAACCTGGAGGCACGTGCACGCACCGCCCGGTACGGCGTGCTGCCGGAGGATGCCATGACCGGCCACACTGCCGACGACCAGGCAGAGACCGTCCTCATCAACCTGTTGAGGGGCGCCGGGAGTGCCGGCCTGTCGGCCATGACCCCGGGACACCGTCGTCCGATTCTCGGTCTGCGCCGCGCCGAGACCCACCTGCTCTGCGCGGAACTCGGCATCGAGTGCGTCGACGACGAGACGAACAACAGTGCGGCACACCAACGCAACCGTGTGCGGCACGAATTGGTGCCGTTGATCGCCGACATCTCGAGGCGCGACCCGGTGCCGATCCTCGCGCGCACCGCGGACGTGATGCGCGACGACAGCGCACTGCTCGACGAACTCGCTGCGGGCATCGACCCGACGGATGCGATTGCGTTGTCCACAGCCCCGTTGCCGCTGGCACGCCGTGCGATCCGTGCATGGTTGTCGCATCCGTACCCCCCGGACCAGGCGACGGTGGAAAGAGTCCTGGAAGTGGCGCGCGGTGAGCACCCCGGGTGCGACATCGGGGAAAATCGCCAAATTCGTCGCAGCAAACAGCGCCTGTCCATCGTGAAACTGGGGTAATTTCTCACACGGCTTTTCTGCAGCGTCGCAGTCACACAAGCCGGAGATCGAGGAGAACCAGATGCCACCGAAGTTGCGCGGGAAGTGGGCCCTCGGTATCACCCCCCGGAATTTCACCTGGGTCATCAAGGACAAGATGGCCATCTGCGAGCGCCCGGGCGGTTACGGCGAGAACCACCGACGTGTGCGCCGCCAGGAGGAGATCATCTGGCTGCGCGAGAACCGTTTCGACCTGCTCATCTCCATCATCGCCGCGCCGCACAACCTGCACGCCTACGAGGAACTGAACATGCCGTTCCGTCACCGTCCGCTCAGCGGCGCTGACGACCTCGGCACGTTCCTCAAGCCCTTCTACCGCGAGCTTCACGACCTGATGAACGCGAACCAGAAGATCATCCTGCATGCCGAGGAAGTGGGCGACCGTCTGCTCGGCATCATCGGCGGCTACATCCGGTGGAGCGGGATGGTCGACGACCCGTCGCAGGCCATCATCATCACCGAGCGCATCGGCGGGCGCCAGCTCGACACGTGGGCGCGCGAACTGATCCTCAACGTTCACGAACTGCGGTAATTCCGTCGCCGAACCCGGCCACGGTTAGTTTTGTCATCCATGAAGGGGCGTCGCGTACTCGTCACCGGCATGGGCGGTGAACTGGGATCGCTCGTGGCATCGATGGCGGAACGGTCCGAATGGGCCGGCGAGATCCTGGGGTTCGATGTCGACCCGCCGCGCCGCAACTTGCAACGTTCTCGGTTCGTGCGCGTCGGCGCAACGGAAGTGGAGCGCATCACCGAACTGGTGGCCGACTTCAACCCGCACGTCATCCTGCACGTCGGTGTGTGGGAACCCCATGCCCGCCTGAGCACCGACGAGGCGGAGCAGTGCACCGAGAGCGTCGCGAAGGCGGTGTTCCAGGCGGCACATGCGGCGCCCGCACTGGAGACGGCCGTCGTGCGCAGCGGCATCGAGATCTACGGCGAGGGAACCCACACCCCGAGCATCGCGGTGGAATCGACCCCCGTCGCGCCCACCACCACCTACGGACGCATGTGCGCCACGATCGAGCAACAGGCCACCGAACTGCGCATCGCGAAGGGCATCAACGTGTGCACGCTTCGCCTGGCGCCCGTGCTCGGCGCGCACGTGCCCAGTCCGCTCGGTCGCATCATGCGCCTCCCCGTCGTCCCGTACCACGGCCTGTACAACCCCGTGTTCAGCGTCGTCGAGGACCACGATGCCGCACAGGCGTTCATGCTCGGGGCCGAACGGAACGCGGACGGCATCGTCAACATCGTGGCGAACGGTGCCACCAGCATGTTGCGCGCCATCACCATCGGACGGCGCGTGCCCGTCCCCGCGTTCGGGCCGGGCTGGTGGCTCGCCCGCAACATGAGCAGTTTCGCCGGTGCGCCGATTCCCGACCATGTGGCCGAACTGATGGAGCACGGCCGACTCGCCGCCAGCAACGAAGCCGCCCACCTGCTGCGGTTCGCACCGTCGCACACCACCACACAGGTCATCGAGCGCCTGTACCAGTGGCCCACGGTGGAACGCATCCCCGCGCGGAAGCAGGTGGCCTGATGCCGTACGCGCCCACGTCAGACGGCATCAAGGTGCACTACGAGGTCATCGGGTTCAAGCGGCATGCGCCCGTCCTCTTCGTGCAGGGACTCGGTGCCGAGAAGAACTCGTGGAACCTCCAGCGCGCCGCACTCGCACTGCGGTGGCGCACGGTCGCACTGGACAACCGCGGTGCCGGCCGCAGCGACAAGCCCGACGGTGTCTACGACCTCGAGCAGATGGCGGAGGACGCGATCAGCGTCCTCGACCACGCGGGCATCGAGTCCGCCCACGTCGTCGGTCTCTCGATGGGCGGGGCCATCAGCCAGATCATCGCCCTGAAGCACCCGAACCGTGTGCGCTCGCTCACGCTCGTCGCCACCGCGTGCCGCAACCACGAGTGGCGCGAGGAACTCCTGCAGTCATGGGCGGATGTCGCCGAGACCGAAGGCATGGGCGCGGTCGGCAAGGAAGCCGCACGATGGATGATCGGGCCGCGTTCGTTCCGCCGTCTCCTGCCGGCACTCGGTTGGATGGGCCCGCTGCAGTTGTTCAACCCCGCCGGGGCGTTCGTCTCGCAGGTGCGCGCCATCCTGCAGACGACGGACACGCTGACGGACGAACTGCACAACATCGACTGCCCGACCATGGTGGTCGTCGGCAACCAGGACGTGCTCACGCCCCGCGGTGACGCCGAAGAAATCGCGTCACGCATTCCCACCGCGGAGCTCGTCATCATCAGCGGTGGTGCTCACGGCCTGCACATCGAGCACGCCACCACCTTCAACCGCATCCTTCTCGAGTTCCTCGGCCGCGCCGAGAAGTCGTACGTGCCGCACGGGGCCGCGGCGCGCGAAGCCGTCTGATGCGTGTCGTCATCATCGGCGCCGGTCTCTCCGGGTTGATGGCTGCGCGGTCGCTGCGGGATTCCGGGGTCGATGTCACCGTTCTCGACAAGGGTCGCGGTGTCGGCGGACGTCTCGCGACACGCCGCATCGGTGAGGCACGGTTCGACCACGGCGCACAGTTCTTCACCGTGCGCACCGACGAGTTCCGCTCCCATGTCGACGCATGGCTCGCGGCCGGGATCGTCCGCGAGTGGTGCCGGGGTTTCGGCGAGAACGACGGACATCCCCGCTACGTCGGCACCGAAGGCATGACATCCATCGCGAAGCACCTCGCCGACGGTCTCGACGTGCGCACCGGCGAGCTCGCGTTCACGCTGCGTCACGACCATGGCCGCTGGCAGGTGCAGACGGATGACGGCGCGGACCACGGTGCCGACCGCGTCATCCTCACCGCTCCGCTGCCGCAGTCGTTCTCGTTCCTCATGAACATCGGTGTCGACATGCCCGAGGGCCTGCGCGGCACCGACTACGACCGCACGCTCGCGTTGCTCGTCGCACTCGATTCGAACGATCACAACGTCCCCGCACCGGGTGGCGTGCAGAATCCGGACGCCGACTTCCAGTTCATCGCCGACAACATGGCGAAGGGCATCAGCCCGGTGCCGGCGCTCACCTTCCATTTCTCCCCGGGGTTCAGTGCGTCGCATTTCGACGACGACCTCGACGCGATCCACGACGAGATGATGCGGCTCGCCCTGCCGTGGATCGGCAATGCGCGCGTCACCGACTCCCAGCCGAAGAAGTGGCGGTTCGCCACACCTCGGGCGTCGTTCCCCGACAGGTGCTGGGTGACGCCGAACGGTCAGGTGGTCCTTGCCGGGGACGCATTCGACGGACCGAAGGTGGAAGGTGCCGCACTCAGCGGGCTGGCCGCCGCGCGTGCCGTTCTCGCGTCAGCCTGACGCAACGGTCATCGGATGACGGTGGCGAGCAGCTGAGCGGTGGACTCGCGCATCGCGTCGGTGGCGGCACCCTGCGGCAGACGGTCGCAGATCGACTCTGCCTGCGCGACGAAGTCCTTCGCGCGCTCGATGGCCGACTGCACGCCGCCGTTCGAACGGACGATGCCGAGGACCTTCTCTCGCTCCACCTGGTCGAGTGGCTTGCCGAGGATCGCGTTCAGTTCGCTCGCGGCGGCACCACCGGCAGCAAGTGTGTGAAGCACGGGCAGTGTGTACACGCCCTCTTCCATGTCGTGGCCGGCGGGCTTGCCGAGTTCCTCGTCCGTTGCGGTGAGGTCGAGCACGTCGTCGACGATCTGGAACACCATCCCGTACGCGGTTCCGTAGTCGGTCAGCAGGTCGACGGTCGCGCGGTCATGACCCGCGACGATTCCGCCGATGCGCGCGGCGGTCGAGTACAGCGATGCCGTCTTGCCGTCGATGGAGGTGAGGTAACTGTCCACCGGGCGCGCCACGTTGTAGGTGTGGCGCAGCTCCTCGATCTGGCCTTCACACAGGCGACCGATGGTGCGGGCAAGAAGACCCGCGACCTCGGTGCCGAGCCCGGCCGCGATCTCGGATGCGCGCGCCAGCAGGAAGTCACCGGCGAGGATCGCCTGCAGGTTGCCCCACTTCGCATTCACCGTGTCGACCCCACGCCGCGTGGTGGACTCGTCCATCACGTCGTCGTGATACAGCGAACCCAGGTGGACCAGTTCGCAACTGATGCCGCCGAGAATCGCCTCCTCGATGGCCGGACCGTCGCTTCCCACACAGGAAGCGACAATCGTCATGACCGGGCGCAGACGCTTGCCGCCGGCGGAAATGAGGTGCGACGCGATTTCCGTCAGGTACGCATCGGGCGTTCTCACAGCGTCAAGAAGTGCGTTTTCCACACGCCGACGGTCGGCATCCATGGTCGGCAGGCCGAGCAGCGGCGAGGTGGTCACAATCCACAGGTTAGGGCTGAATTCGTCCCGTCCGACCAGGTGACATCGGACTCCCCGGGGCGGCGGGGGCATCCTTCGTGGACGCACTTCGCCGATACACTTCTGCCAAGTATCCACCGATCCAAAGAGGGTGGTCCCTTTGTTCGAACGCTTTACCGACCGGGCTCGCCGAGTGGTTGTTCTCGCCCAAGAAGAGGCGCGTCTCCTCAACCACTCCTACATCGGCACCGAGCACATCCTGCTCGGCCTCATCCACGAAGGTGAAGGAGTCGCCGCCAAGGCACTCGACTCGCTCAGCATCTCGCTCGACGCCGTGCGTGCCCAGGTGGAGGAGATCATCGGTCAGGGCGGATCGTCGCCTTCCGGCCACATCCCCTTCACGCCGCGCGCGAAGAAGGTTCTCGAGCTGTCACTGCGCGAGGCGCTGCAGCTCGGCCACAACTACATCGGCACCGAGCACATCCTGCTCGGCCTGCTGCGCGAGGGCGAGGGTGTCGCCACCCAGGTGCTCCAGAAGCTGGGTGCCGACCTCGGTCGCGTGCGCCAGCAGGTCATCCAGCTGCTCTCCGGCTACCAGGGTCCCGCCGGCAAGTCCGAGGGCCAGTCCCAGGCATCGGGCGGCAGCGGCTCGGCCGGCAAGGAAGAAGCCGGCGAGAAGGGCGGCAGCCAGATCCTCGACCAGTTCGGCCGCAACCTCACCCAGCTCGCACGCGACAAGAAGCTCGACCCGGTCATCGGCCGTGCACGCGAGCTCGAGCGCGTCATGCAGATACTCTCGCGCCGCACCAAGAACAACCCGGTGCTCATCGGTGAGCCCGGTGTCGGCAAGACCGCCATCGTCGAGGGTCTCGCACAGCGGATCGTGTCGAACGAGGTTCCCGACACGCTGCGCGACAAGCAGCTGTACACGCTCGATCTCGGCGCACTCGTCGCCGGTTCGCGTTACCGCGGTGACTTCGAGGAGCGCCTGAAGAAGGTGCTGAAGGAAATCAAGACGCGCGGCGACATCGTCCTTTTCATCGACGAGATCCACACGCTCGTCGGCGCCGGTGCCGCCGAGGGTGCCATCGACGCGGCAAGCATCCTGAAGCCGATGCTCGCGCGCGGCGAACTGCAGACCATCGGTGCGACCACCACCGACGAGTACCGCAAGCACCTCGAGAAGGACCCCGCACTGGAGCGCCGTTTCCAACCGGTCAAGGTGGAGGAACCCACGGTGGCGCACACCATCGAGATCCTGAAGGGCGTGCGCGACAAGTACGAGTCGCACCACCGCGTCACCATCACCGACCAGGCCATCGTCGCCGCGGCGAACCTCGCCGACCGCTACATCAGTGACCGTCACCTGCCGGACAAGGCGATCGACCTCATCGACGAAGCCGGTTCGCGCCTGCGCATCAAGCGCATGCAGACACCGCCTGACCTGAAGGAACTCGAGGGCAAGATCACCGAGGTCCAGGAAGCCAAGAAGAAGGCCGTCGAGGAACAGCGCTTCGAGGAAGCAGGACGCCTGCGTGACCACGAGCGCCAGTTGCTCGAGGAGAAGTCGCAGAAGGAAGCCGACATCAAGGCCCAGGGCATCGACCTGTTCGACGAGGTCGACGAGGAAGCGATCGCCGAGGTGCTGAGCATCTGGACGGGCATCCCGGTGTACAAGCTCACCGAGGAGGAGACGCAGAAGCTCCTCAACATGGAGACCGAACTGCGCAAGCGCTACATCGGCCAGGAGGACGCAGTCAAGGCCGTGTCGCAGAGCATCCGACGCACGCGCGCCGGTCTCAAGGACCCGCGCCGTCCCAGCGGTTCGTTCATCTTCCTCGGACCGACCGGCGTCGGCAAGACCGAGCTCGCGAAGACCCTCGCCGAGTTCCTGTTCGGTGACGAGCAGGCGCTCATCACCCTCGACATGTCGGAGTACATGGAGAAGCACACGGTCAGCCGTCTCGTCGGCTCGCCCCCCGGTTACGTCGGCTACGAAGAGGGCGGCCAGCTCACCGAGGCAGTGCGACGCAAGCCGTTCAGCGTCGTGCTGTTCGACGAGATCGAGAAGGCCCACCCGGACGTGTTCAACACGCTGCTGCAGATCCTGGAGGAAGGTCGCCTGACCGACAGCCAGGGCCGCACCGTGGACTTCCGCAACACGGTCCTCATCATGACCTCGAACCTCGGCACGCAGGACCTGCGCAAGGCCAACGTCGGTTTCAACAAGGCCGACGAAGCCATGTCGTACTCGCGCATGAAGGACAAGGTCACCGACGCACTGAAGGCGCACTTCCGTCCGGAGTTCCTGAACCGCGTGGACGACATCATCGTCTTCCACGAGCACGGCAAGGAAGAGATCCTGCAGATGGTCGACCTCATGATGAAGCGCACCGCCTCGCAGCTGGAGAGCCAGGGCCTCGGCATCGAGCTCACCCAGTCCGCGAAGGAACTGCTCGCCGAGATCGGGTACGACCCGCAGCTCGGTGCGCGTCCGCTGCGTCGCGCCATCCAGCGCAACATCGAGGACGTCCTGTCGGAGAAGATCCTGTACAAGGAGTTCAACGCCGGCCAGATCATCGTGGTGGACACCGAGGACGACCCCGACAACCAGGGCAAGAAGCGCTTCGCGTTCCGCTCGGTCGAGGGCTTCCAGGTTCCCGAGGGCACAGTTCTCGCGGAGACCACCGACGGCAACACCGCCACCGAGTGATCCCCCGCCAGCGTCGCCGGGTCGCCCGCACCATCGCCGCAGCAGCAGCGTGTCTGTTGCTTGCCTCGTGTCGCGTCGACACGGTCACGTCGCTGTCCGTGAAGGCGAACGGCTCGGGAACGGTGTCCGTCACGGTCACCGCCGATGCCGACGTGTACGAGGCCGCCCCCACATTGAAGACTGATGTGCGCAACGATGACCTCACGGCTGCCGGCTGGAAGATGAAGGGCCCGGAGGAAACGAAAGAAGGCGGCCTCACGGTCACCTTCAC
>JBEDDY010000068.1:0-2522 GCA_041176025.1 Actinomycetota bacterium
GGGCAGAGGCACCTGGTGGATGAGCTCGCAGACCGCCGACTCGATGGGCCGGGGCCGGATCTTCCTTGCCGGCGACTCCGCCCACCGGTTCCCACCCACCGGCGGGCTCGGCCTCAACTCGGGGGTGCAGGACATCCACGACCTGATGTGGCGGATCGCCGCGATCGTCGCCGGCCGGGCCGCTGATGCGTTGCTCGACTCTTACGAGCTGGAGCGCATCCCGGTCGCCCGGAACAACGCCCACCAGTCGCTGACCAACGCGATCAAGATGGTCGAGCTGGCCGCGGCTCTCGGTACCGATGCCGAGCCGACGAGCGAGCGGTTGCAGACCTCGTTGAACGACCCCGCGAAGGCCGACCAGATCGCCGCCGCGGTGGAGCTGCAGCGAGAGCACTTCGATCTGTTCGGGCTGCAGCTCGGCTACGTCTACGGCGAAGGGGCCCTCGTGCCCGAGGGGCCGCCGGCCGAACGCGGTTCTCCCAGCGACTACGAGCCGACGGCGCGTCCCGGTGCCCGGATGCCGCACGCATGGCTCGACGAGACCGGCGGCCGCTCGACGCTCGACCTCGTGCCGATCGACCGTCCGGTGCTTTTCAGCTTCGGCGACCACGACAGCTGGGGGAACGCCCTCGGCGCCGCCGACGTGGCGGCCGTCCGCGTCGGGGTCGACACACCTGCGCTCGACGCGTGGCGGGTGGTGTGTGACGTCGGTGAATCCGGAGCGCTGCTCGTCCGCCCCGATCACCACGTCGCCTGGCGCGCCCACACCTCGGCGCAGTTGCCCGATCTCGCACGAGCGCTCGACGTCCTCGCCGGGCGCAGCCTCGATCGACACAACGCCGAAAGGACCCCGTGAGCTTCTCCCTCGCCAACGTCGAAGGCCGGGCCGCCCTGGTGGCCGACGGCCACTGGTACGACCTCGAGACGGTGTCGGGCACCGAACTCGGCCCCGACCCGATGGCGGCCCTCTCGATGCCCGAGTACCTGAGCGCCTTGACGGCCGAACTCGGTCAGCACGAGCCAAGCGGTGTCGTCGAGTCCGAACGTCTCGGCCCGCCCGTCCCGCGCCCACGGAACGTGTACGCCATCGGCCTCAACTACCCGGCCCACGCCGATGAGGGCGGCATGGAGGTCCCTGCCAACCCGCTGGTGTTCACGAAGTTCCCCTCGTGCCTGGTCGGCCCCACCGTCGACGTCGAGATGCGCAGCGACACCGTCGACTACGAAGGTGAGCTCGTGGTGGTGGTCGGCCCGGGTGGCAAGGACATCGACCCCGACACGGCCTGGGATCACATTGTCGGCTTGATGGTGGGCCAGGACTTCTCCGACCGGGCGGTGCAGTTCGCGGCGCAGCCGGCGCACTTCGACCTCGGCAAGTCGTTCGACACGTTCGGCCCGATCGGCCCGACGATGGTGTCGCCCGACTCGGTCGACCGCGAGTGCCTGCGGATTGTCACCGAGGTCAACGGCGAGGTCCGCCAGAACGGAACCACCGACCAGATGATCTTCGACATCCCCACACTCGTGTCGTACCTGTCGCGGGTCACCACGCTGACCAGCGGCGACCTGATCTTCACCGGCACCCCAGATGGGATCGGACTCACCCGGGGCAGGCTGCTCGCCGACGGCGACATCGTCACCACCCGCATAGACGGCATCGGTACGCTCGTCAACCGCTGCGTTCGAGGTAGAGACCACGATGTCTGCTGACGACGGGCAGGCGCCGGGTGCGGGAATTGCGCCGCAGCAGCACCACCGGCGACTCGAGAACATGATGCACTCTGCGCCCTTCGTGCAGCTCACTGGGGCGCGGGTACAGGTGGCGCGAGGCGAGGCGACGATCGAGATCGAGGTGCGCTCGGAGTTCTTCCACTCGGCCGGCGCCATGCACGGCGCCCTCTACTTCCTCACCCTCGACAACGCCGCCTTCTTCGCTGTCAACTCGTTGGTTGAGGACGTGTTCGTGCTCACCACCAGCTTCACCACCTACCTGACCCGGCCGGTCTCGGAGGGCACCGTGCGGGCCGAGGGAAGGGTGGTCAACGGCAACCGCTCGCAGTTCATCGCCGAGGCCGTGATGTTCGACGGCGGCGGTCGCGAGATCGCGCGTGGCAACGGGGTCTTCGTCCGCAGCAAGGTGCCCCTGAGTCCCGCCATCGGCTACGCGTGAGACTGCGGACACGACCCGTGGGGTCGGAGCGGTGTTCCTGCCCGGAGGAGTTGCTTGCCAAGCGGTCAGCCCTTGGTGAGTGAAGAGTGAGGTCAGGTCCACTTATTGCAATGCTCGAGCAACAGCTCCTGCGAGAAACGTGAGCCGGCGGCGATAGGTGGTCGGCGTGGGTTGATCCTGCTTGAGGCCCACAGTTGAAAGAGTGATCAACTCGAACGCCGCCGCTTGCGCCCGCTGCTCTGCTTTCGTTGTTTTGAGGTGTTCGCGCAGACCCTTGTGTGCGCGTTTCACCGCCACCGCGGCTGCCTCGGCCGCAAACTGGTGACGTGCCTCGAGGAGTTCATCTCCGTAT
>JBEDDY010000069.1:0-13376 GCA_041176025.1 Actinomycetota bacterium
CTCGCCTTCCTCCGTGACATCGGTGAAGACGGCCTCGTCGAGGTAGTCCTCGACCTTCGCGAGTTCCGACAGGAGTCGGTACGTGGGCTCAGCCATTGGGGTTCCGGTCGACGCGCGCGGATCAGGCGAAGTCGGGGATGGACCAGTTGATGGCGTGGAGGACGGCGAGTTGGGTGCGCGTCGAGAGCTGGTTGTCCTGGAGCAGCTGTTCGACGTGGTTGCGGACCGCCTGGAGGGACAACTGGAAGGTCTCGGCGATCTCCCGGTCGGACAGCCCGATGCCGATCAGGTCCGCGATCCCGGCCTCGAGCTGGTTCGAGTACGAGAGCGTGCGGGTGAGGATCCCCGGGGTGAGGTTCAGCGACTTGATGACCGGGTGCTCCGACAGTGACGACCGTCGCGACACGACGTCAACGAGTTCCGACGCGAGAGCGGCGGGGGATGACGGGACCGCTATGACGCCGTCGAAACCGAACTGGTGGGCCTTCACCAACAACGGGGTGCCCGGTCTCCGTGACGCAACGACGCGGGCGACGGTCGATGAGACGTTCTCGGGGATGGCATCCCTGATGAAGCGCGACAACTCGACGGTGTCCTCGGAATGGATGGACACGTCCACGGGCTCACGGGTGAGCGCGTCGATCGCGTCGCGACCCGTCCGTGCGATGGACACGAGGTTCACGTCGGGCGCCTGCTGCAGAAGTTCCGCGACTGCGGTCAACGGTGAGTGCGTGCTCTCGCACAGCAACACGTTCATGGGGTTCCCTCCGTACCGTCGACGTGCACAGGGAACATGTCCCCGGGGGAAATCGACTGTCTGGAACGGTACTTGGGTACATCCGTGCGGGAGGGGATGTCGTCTGTGGGACAATTTTCTCCATGACAGTCCAGTTCGGAATCCATCTCGGCCCCCAGAACGCCACCGTTTCCGACCTGCGGAGACTGTGGAAGTGGTGCGACACCGCCGGGCTCGACTGGATCTCGCTGTGGGATCACATCTACGAGGCACCTCCTGCGGGCGGAACGCAGGTGCACTTCGAGGCGTTCTCCATGCTCGGTGCACTGGCCGCGGACACAACCCGCGCGCGCATCGGGTGTCTCGTGTTCTGCTCCCAGTACCGCAACGTCGGGGTTCTCACGAAGGGCGCCATCTCGGTCGACCACATCTCCGGCGGTCGTTTCGAGATGGGTCTCGGGAGCGGATGGCACGACCAGGAGGCGAAGGCGTTCGGGCTTGACTGGCCGACACAGGGCGGCCGGTTCAAGGTGATGGAGTCACAGTTGCAGGCCATCGAGAAGTGGCGCAGCGGCGAGCGGGTGACCCAGTCGTCTCCGGGTGTGGAACTGGACGACGCCGCGATGGTGCCGGCGCCGATGGGGCGCATGCCCATCTGGATCGGCGGTCTCGGCCGCGAGAAGACGCTGCGAATGGCGGGCCGGTACGCCGATGGGTGGAATGCGGCATACGTCCCCGCAGCCGAGTACCGGGAACTGAACGATGTGCTCGATGACTGGTGCGACAAGGCGGGCAGGCCGGCCTCGGCCGTCGAGCGCAGCATCAACCTGTCGTACGCGCTCAGCACGGAGGACGTGTCCGCCGTCAAGAACCAGTTGCGCGGGCAGTGGGGAGCGGCCGCCGACCGCATCATCAACGGGTCGCTGCTCGGGCGTCCGTCCGACGTGATGGAACAGGTGGCGCCGTTCGTGCAGGCAGGTGCGCAACTGATCAACATCGCGATACGCCCGCCGTGGGACATGGCGTTGTTGCAGGAGTACGTGGAGAACATCGTCCCCGCAATGCGGAAGGAATGGTCATAGGCTCCGCACCATGAAATTCGGAGTCCAGCTGCACCCACAGGCAACAACCGTCAACGAGATGCGCGAGGCCTGGCGGGCCGCTGATTCCATCGGCGTCGACTCGATCTTCGTGTGGGACCACTTCTACCCGTTGTACGGCGATCCCGACGCACCCCACTTCGAGGCGTACACACTGCTCGCCGCGATGGCGGCAGACACCAAGCACGCGCAGATCGGCGCGCTCGTCACCTGCTACTCGTACCGCAACGCGAACCTCCTCGCCGACATGTCCCGCACCATCGACCACATCTCGAACGGCCGGTTCATCCTTGGCATCGGTTCCGGATGGTTCGAGCGCGACTACAACGAGTACGGATACGAGTTCGGCACCGCACCGGGCCGTCTGCGGCTCCTCGCCGACGGACTCCCCGTGATCAAGGAGCGTCTCGCCAGACTGAACCCCGGTCCGGTCAACGGGAGGATCCCGTTGATGATCGGGGGCAGCGGTGAGAAGGTCACTCTCAAGTTGACCGCCCAGCACGCCGACATGCACAACGCCTTCGGTCCCGTCGACAATTTCCGCCACAAGATGGGTGTTCTCGACAACTGGTGCGCCGAGCTCGGCCGGAACCCGCGGGACATCGAGCGCACCGTTGCGGTCCGGCCCGAGGAACTCGCCGACGTGAACGCCTACGAGGACGCCGGCGCCGACCACATCATCGTGATGCTCGGCAACCCGTACGACATGGGCGCGGTCGAGAAGGTGCTCGCTTCCCGCTGACACGCGTCGGCGTTGTACGGTTCGCCACGGGGAACGACCCCGGGGGGAACATGAATCTGCAGACCGTGCTCTACGAGGTGAACGACGGCGTGGCCGTCATCACCCTGAACAGGCCCCAGGCCATGAACGCGTGGACACCGCAACTGAGCGACGAGCTCACGATGGCCATGGGTGCCGCTGACACGGATGACAGCGTGCGTGCAATCATCGTGACCGGCGCGGGGAAGGCGTTCTGCGCCGGAGCCGACCTCAGCGGCGGCGAGGAAGGTTTCCGCGGCGGCGAGGCGAGTACCTACGACGGTCCGCGACGGTGGCCGCACCACACGTCGAAACCGGTGATCGCCGCGATCAACGGCCATGCTGTCGGGGTCGGCATCACCTACCCGATGCTGGCCGACATCCGGATCGCCAGCGAGACCGCCAAGATCCAGTACGCGATGGTGCGCCGCGGGATCCTGCCCGAGCTCGGTTCCCACGTCATCCTTCCGCGGGTGCTGGGTTTCTCGAAGGCCGCCGAGCTGCTGCTCACCGGTCGGATGATGTCGGGCGCGGAGGCCGCCGAGATCGGGCTCGTGTCCCGGGCGGTTCCCCCCGACCAAGTTCTGCCGGTGGCGATGGAGATGGCCCGCGACATCGCGGTGAACACCGCCCCCGTGTCGGTGGCACTTGCCAAACGCCTGATGTGGGAGGGCATGAACATGGGCATCGACGAGATGATCGCCACCGAGGGCGGCATCATCAACAAACTTGCGGCATCGCCTGACTCCGTCGAGGGTGTGCGCGCCTTCTTCGAGAAGCGCACGCCCGAATGGTCTATGACGGTCTCGACCGACATGGACACGTACAGGAAGTAGTTTGACCGTCATGCAGACTGCCCAGATCAACGGAACCACCATTGCCTACGAGGACACCGGGGGCAAGAAGCCCGTGGTGATCCTCAGCCACGGGTTCCTGATGGACCACTCCATGTTCGATGCCCAGGTTGCGGCTCTGCGCGACACGCACCGCGTGATCACCTGGGACGAGCGCGGATTCGGCGGCACGAAGGCAACGGGGGACTTCTCCTACTGGGACTCCGCGAACGACGTGCTCGGTCTGATGGACCACCTCGGCATCACGTCGGCGGTGCTCGGCGGCATGTCACAGGGCGGGTTCCTGTCGTTGCGCGCGGCACTGACGGCCCCCGAGCGTGTCGAGGCGCTGATCCTCCTCGACACCCAGTCGGGCGTGGAGGCACCCGAGACCGTCGAGCCGTACAACCAACTGCATGCGGCATGGGTGGAGCACGGGGCGGTGGCCGTGCAGGACATCATCGCCGGAATCATCCTGGGACCCGGCGAATGGCCCGAATGGTTCGCCAAGTGGGGGGCAATGGAGCCCGACCAGTTCACCGCGGCCTTCAACTGCCTCATGCACCGCGATGACATCACCGACCGCCTGGGCGAGATCACGTGTCCCGCTCTCATCGTCCACGGCACGGCTGACGTCGCCATCCCCATGGAGAAGGCGGAGGTGCTGCGCGACCGGATCTCGGGTCCCACCACCCTGGTCCCCGTGGAGGGCGGCCCGCATGCCGCCAACATGACGCATCCGGCCGAGACCAACAGGGCGATCGTCCAGTTCTTGGCCGCGCTCTCCTGACTGCGAAACTGTCACCTGACGTCATTTTGACCAGGGGGTAGACACATGCCGTTGGAACTCGATTTCGGGCCGGCCGCCGAGGCTTTCCGTGCAGAAGTGCGCGCGTGGCTGGAGGCGAACAAGCCGACAGAGCTGATCGGTGTGAACGCCGAGGAGGCACAGCGCCAGAAGAACCCGGCACTCAGTGCGTGGGCGAAGAAGCTGACCGAGGCGGGCTACATGTGCGTCGGCTGGCCGAAGGAGTACGGCGGCCGCGGCCTCACGGGCGTGGAAGTCGCCGTGCTGAACGAGGAGTTCGCCCGTGCGAACGTCCCGCGCATCACGCGCGGCATGGGTGAGTGGCTCGTCGGCCCCTCCATCATCGTGTGGGGCACCGAGGAGCAGAAGCGCAAGTTCCTGCCCCGCATCGTCGACGGCACCGACCGCTACTGCCAGGGCTTCTCCGAGCCCGATGCCGGTTCCGACCTGGCGTCACTGAAGACCCGTGGTGTCATCGACGGCGAGGAAGTGGTCATCACCGGACAGAAGGTGTGGACGTCGGGTGCCACCGAGGCGAACATGATGTTCTGCCTTGCCCGCACCGACCAGGACGCACCGAAGCACGCCGGCATCTCGTACGTGCTCCTGCCGATGTTCAAGGACGACAAGTCCTCGAACGGCATCGAGCTACGCCCGATCCGCCAGCCGCACGGTGCATCGCACTTCACCGAGACATTCCTCACCGAGTCACGGGCCCCCGTCGCCAACATCATCGGCGGCATGAACAATGGCTGGCGCGTCACCATGACGACCCTCGGCAACGAACGCGGTGGCAATGCCACCACCCAGCACGTGGAGTTCACCAAGCAGTTCTGGGCCGCCGTTGACATGTTGCAGAAGTCGGGCAAGGCCAAGGACCCGATCATCCGCCAGGAACTGGCATGGGCCTACAGCCACGTCGAGATCATGCGCTTCAACGGCCTGAAGGTGCTGTCCGAGGTCATCGCCCGCAAGGAGCCCGGCCCGGGTGCGTCGGTGAACAAGATGTTCTGGTCCGAGTACGCCCAGAAGTTCTCCGAGCGCATGATGAACGCCCGCGGCGCCGACGCGATGCTCGCCATCAGCGAGCCCGGGGAGCAGTACGCAGTGGACCGCTGGACGTCGATGTTCTTCCAGCACCGTTCCTCCACCATCTGGGGCGGAACCGCACAGGTGCAGCGCAACATCGTGGGCGAACGGGTGCTCGGTTTGCCGAAAGAGCCGGGCCAGAAGGGCTGACCCGGCTCTCTCGGTTGCGGTGCCGCTGACGCGGCACGGTCACAGGTTGTCTTCGGCGTCCTTGCCGGTCTCGAAGAACTCGCTCTTGTCGAAGACCATTCCGCGGCGCTTCTTCTCGCGCAGGTTCGCGGTCGCCCGCGAGGCCGAGTCGAACATGCGCCGTGAGCTGTCCGCGTCCCCGCGCCATGCCTGCGTCGCTCCGCGGTCGTACCCGAACCGGTCGGCGTCGCCGTAGGCGTCGAGACCCGCCGAGAGGAAGACGAACTGCCACCCGGCGTCGGTGCGCTCCTGGATCAGCTGGCGGATGCGGTCGAGCGTGTACTCGCGGCTCTGGTTCTCCTCGCCGTCCGTGATGGTGACGAAGATGATGTCGTCTGCAGGGAGCCCGGTGGCCACCCGTGCCTGCAGGTCCACCATCGTGCGGCCGATGGCCAGACCGGTGGCGTCGAGAAGGGGAGTACCGCCACGGGGGACGTACGTGTGGGCGTTCAGGGCGACCGCCTCGCTGATGGGTGCACCCCAGATGACCGTCTCCTGCGGGTCCTGGTTGTCGAACAGGATGATGCTGATCCGGGCATCGGACCCGTTCGCCTGCTGATCGGCGAGGTAGGTGTTGAATCCGCCGATGACGTCGTTGACGATCGAGCTCATCGAGCCGGAGCGGTCGATGAGCATGACGATGTGTGTGCCCGCGGGGCGGGCCTGGCTGGTGGGCTTGTCTGACATGTGGTCCTTTCGTGGGCCTGTGAGCGTACAGGCATTTAATGACGAAAGAACTATAAATCAGGGGTGTGTCATGGATGGCTCTGGGAGGATCGTCTGAACCTGATCGGTGGGTTCAGCTCACGCGACTTGCCGGGCTTGTAGAGCATCGGCGGACGGCCCCTGCTGCTGGAAGTGTCGGCATAGACGCCGAGTTCGCTCACGAAATCGTCGATGGCCTCCACTTTCCGCCGGAAGTTGGCCGGGTCCACTTCGTTCTGCAGGAAAGCCTCGTAGACGGTGCGTAATTCGCTCATGGTGAACTTCGGTTGGCAGAAGCTGAGGGCGATGTTGGTGTCTTCCAGCATCTGCCGGGCCAGCTTGCGGGCGGCATAGATGATGGCGTGGTGGTCGAACTCGAGGAGGTTCTTCCTGTCGCGCAACTGTCTGTAGGGCTTGAAGGCGGCCTCCACAGAGTGCGCGTGCGGCTCGAGGGGCCCCGGGTGGGGGACAAGGGCCACATAGGCGATGGAGATCGCCCTGAACCTGTCGTCCCTGTCGGGGTCGCCGAACGCGCCCACCTGGTGCAGGTCCCTGTGACGCAGGGATATGCCAGTCTCCTCCTGCACTTTCCGGATGGCCGTGTCCTCGAGCTTCTCGTTGTCACGCACGGCCCCCCCGGGAAGCGCCCATTTGTTGGCCGGCGCGTCCGGCCGGCGCATCACCAGTACTTCGAGACGTTGTTGGGGGTCTATCGATCGGTCCGGATTCACCGTGAGGACCACAGTGTCCACGTACACGAAGAAGTCATGTTGGATGGATCTCTTGGGGGTTGCCATGGTCCCAGTGTTGCACATTCGTGTCGTTCGCTCCTTTAATCCCCGCAACCCCAGTACACCCATGTGATATAGTGACAACTCCACCTTAAATGGTCGTACCTCACGGTGCGGCCGAATCGGACCCTGAAGGAGCCCCATGACAGAAATCCCCGCCACTCACGCCATCCCGCCCCACCGGACCACCGTCGAACAGCAATTCCGGGCCGTCGGAGCGATCGTCGGTTCCGCCGTCGGGGACGCCCTGGGCGCCCCGTTCGAGTTCGGGATGCCCGGCGACTACGCCCGCAGGTTCCCCCAGCCCGTGCTGGGCGGCAACGGCGAGATGATCGGCGGCGGGGGATTCAACTGGGCGGCCGGGGAGTTCACCGACGACACACAGATGGCGCTTGCGCTCGCCGAATCGCTGATGGCGGTGCGCGGTTTCGACGCTGACGACCTGTGGACCAGGTTCCGCGCATGGGCCTATGACGCGAACGACATCGGCATCAACACGAGGTCGGTCCTGTCCCACATGTCCCACGTCGGGGCAGCCGAGAAGGGCCACCACGCCACCGGTGGGCGCAGCGCCAGCAACGGTTGCGTCATGCGCATCGCACCGGTCGGTGTGATCGGCGTGACCCTCGGCCAGCAGGCCACGGTCGAGATCGCCGCGAACCAGGCCGCACTGACTCACTTCGACCCGGCGGCGGCCGCGGGCGCTGCCATCGTGGCGGAGGTCATCCGGCGCGTCATCATCACCGGTGTCTTTCTCGGCGTCGCGGAGAAGGTCGTGGCTGACCTGTCGAACGACGCCGTCCTCGGTGAAGCCGTGGCCCAGTACGCACCGCTCGTTTCCATCGACTTCGACCCCCACACGCACGTGGGTCCGGGGAACGGGTCCGTGTGGACCACGGTCGCCCAGGCAGTGTGGGCCGTGCGCACGACGTCGTCGTTCGAGGACGCAGTGGTGGCGGTGATCAACCTCGGCGGCGACACCGACACGGTGGCGGCGGTCGCGGGCGCACTCGCCGGTGCCCTGTACGGCATGCAGCGGATCCCCGTTCGTTGGGTCACCTACGTCCACGGCTACGTGCGCCAGGCCGACGGCGAACGCAAGGAGTACCGCACACAGGACCTCATTGACGTCGGGCGTCGACTGTTCGGTCGTTCCGCGTCGCGCGTGACCCCGCCCGAGGGACCGAGGGGTCCGCAGCTCGTGGACCCGGCCGGCGTGCACGCCGCAAACGTGGACGGTGCCGCGCGTGCCCCGAAGGATCACGCGATCGTCAGCATGTGCATCCCGGAGCAGCGTTTCCTGAAGCACCCGTCGCGTCGCACTGTGTTCATGCGCGACGAGGAGGGTGACGCGAACGCCGACCTGCTGTTCGTCGTCAGGGATGCCGTTGAGGCCATCGAGGCCTTCCTCGCCGACGGCCGGGAAGTGGTCGTGCACTGCCACGGCGGACGCAGCCGCACCGGGCTGGTCCTGAAGGCGTGGTACATGGCCCACCACGGGGAGGACCACCGTGCCGCGCACGAATGGCTCGAGCGCGAGTGGGGTCTGTACCGCACCTACAACAGCACGTTCATCGACTTCCTGGACAACGAGTGGACCACCCACCTGCGCACCAACACATCACACCGAAAGGAACACCAGCACAAGTGATCGACATGCTCGAGGCCGAGGAGACGGTCGGAAAGTATCTCTCCAACATCACCCTTCTCGACGACGAGATCGACGAGTTCGGCAACCTTCTGGACCCGTGCTTCCCACTCGACTTCTGCACGCACGGGAATGCGGTCGGCTGCACGGCGACCCTGTACGAGCGCTACAACGGGGCGGTCGTGCTCCGCATCGACGCCGAGGTCGCCGACACGCAGGACAACGCGGCAATCCGCCAGTGGGCCCTCGACACGCCCGGGCACCTTCCCTACGTGCAGGTGCGCTACCAACGACACGCGAACTCGGGACTGGTCAAACTGATCGCCACCCACTCCGTGGCGGTCGACAACCTGTCACAGTTCGTGCTGGAGCAGATCGTCTCGTCGTTCGACTTCATCGTGCCCCAGTGGGTGACGAAGGTCCACCAGATCGAGGCGGTCGCCGACATCCGCGCCGAACGCGAGCGTGAGCGTGGCTGCGGGACGTCGGTGTCGCAGCCGCCCACCCCCGAAGAGGACGAGTGCATGTCCGAGTTCGAGTCCGGGTCGGCGTACGCACCGGTCATGCACGAGGCCGGCGGGATCGATGCCGTGCTTGCCGAACTGCAGCAACTGATCGGGCTGGAGCCCGTGAAGGAACTGGTGCAGAACCTGGCCGACGTGCAGAAGGTGGCCGCCATGCGCGAGCTGGCGGGAATGAAGGCCCTGCGGCCGTCACCGCACCTGGTGTTCACGGGCAACCCCGGCACCGGGAAGACAACGGTGGCACGCCTCATCGGTCGTCTCTACAGGGAGATGGGCCTGCTGAAGCGCGGTCATGTCGTCGAGACCGGGCGGCAGGGGCTCATCGGCGGGTACGTCGGCCAGACGGCCCTCAAGACCGCCGAGGTGCTGAAGTCGGCCGAGGACGGCGTCCTGTTCATCGACGAGGCGTACTCGCTGGCCGTGGACCATCACCTGGATTACGGCCGCGAGGCCATAGAGACGATCCTCACGCACATGGAGAACAACCGCGGCACGATCGCCGTCGTCGTGGCCGGTTACCCCGACAAGATGAAGTCGTTCCTGCGCATGAACCCGGGCCTCGCTTCACGTTTCGACTACACGCTGGACTTCCCCGACTTCTCGAACGAGGAGCTGCTGCAGGTGTTCGACACGTATGCCGCGACGTACGAGTACAAGATGACCGATGCGGCGCGCGCCGGCATCGCGTCGATCATGGAGAAGTGGGTCCGCGACCGCAACTTCGCGAACGCCCGTGACGTGCGCAAGCTTTTCAACGAGATCGTCGTACGGCACGCAGGGGACCTCGTGAAGTCCGGGGTCCAGCTGGGTGAGGCACTCGCCACCATCGACGTGCAGCACCTCCCCGTGTGTGGCCGCAACGCCACGGACAGCGCGTCAGCGGCGGTCGGGTACCTCTGATCGACCCGTGGGTGACGGTCGGGAAACCGACCGTCACTCGTGGCCGGAAACTAGGGTCGTTGCGTGCAGTCGCATCGTTTCCGTCGTTCCGGTGCTGTGGCCCGGGTCATGCGCTGGGAAGCGTCGCTCCACTCCGACACCCGTCCGGCAGTCGCACCCTGGCACCTCGCGGTCATCCTCGCCTGTGTCCTGGTTGCGGGCGGATGTTCGCTGTGGGTGGCACTGCGCCAGTACGGACCGACGGTTCACCCCGATGAGTGGGGTTTCCTCCTGAACGGTCAGGTGATCGCCGGCCATGACGAGGTCCAGGTGCCGACGGGGAGTTTCTACCCGGCCGGGTTCGGCGTGGTCACCGGAGCGCTCGCGCTGTTGACCGGTTCGATGGCCGGCCAGTACCGGGCCACTCTCATCGTCAACTTCCTGTTGTGCCTCGCGGTCGCATGGCTGGCGCGTCGGGTGGCTCGGCGCGTGTTCGGGTTGTCGGATCGCATGGCCTGGGTGGCCGCGGCACTCGCGTTCGTCGCGCCGGGAACCGTCGTGTCGTCGTTGTACTCGTGGCCCGAGACCGCCGCACGGGTTGCCTTTCTGCTGTTCGTGCTGGGCTTCCACCGTGTCGCAGAGTCACGCAACCCGCGAACCATGCTGGTGTTCGGGTTCCTGGTCGGGTTCATGCCTGTCCTGCACGGTCGGTTCACGCTGGTGCTGCCCGTTGCGTGTGCGGTGATCCTGTGGTGGGGGGCGAGACGCGAGGTCAGTCGCCTGGTTGCTCTCGGGTCGTGCGTGCTGACCGCATGTGCGTACCTTGCCGGTCGCCAGTTGAACGGGTTCGTGAAGGACCGCCTGTACGCACAGGCCTGGGGCCAGGAGGGTCGTGTCATGAGGCGACTGGTCGATCCCACGTTGTGGCCCGCACTCGCGCGGACCATGACGGGCCAGTCCTGGTACCTCATCGTCACATCCGGGGGTCTCTTCGTCGTGGCGATGGTTGTCGTCGTGCGGAACATGGCCCGTGCCCCGTCACGTTCCGTGGACGATGCGCCGCGACGCCTGACCATCCTCGTGATCGGCGCATGCACCGTGCTCATCGTCTTCACCGGTGGGCTCCAGTTGTTGCACGGCAACCGTGGTGACCACCTCATCTACGGCAGGTACGTCGAGATCCTCGTGCCCGCACTTCTCGTGCTGGGATGCCACGGATACGAGGCGGTGCCGAAGCTGGCCCGGCGTGCATGGTTGGGCAGCGCGTTCCTCGCCGTCGTCATTGCGTGTGCGTACGTCGTCGTGGACGGCGGTGACGGCGTGAAGGGCGGTTGGGTGCGCAACACCGTCGTGTACCCGAACATCGTGGGTCTCGACGGCATCCGGTACCTGGTCAGGCCGGGTCTCGTCACATGGGGAGGAGCGATTGGGCTGCTCACCCTGTGCCTCTGGTGGCTGTCCAGGTCCGGCCGGGCCCACGCAGTCGTGGCACTCACCGTTGCACTGGGGCTGAGTTCTGCGTGGTCGATCACGCGCACGATGCCCGGACGAACGGAGAATCTCGAGTCGGTCACCGTCATCCCCGAGTACGTGCGGTCCCACGGGGGCACCGTCATCGGGTTCGACGGCCAGGTGTCGAATGATGCGGTGTACTACTACGTGCGGTACAAGCTCCATCCGCTGGACGTCGAGAGGTTCTTCGCATCCGGTCCCGGTCGCATGGCGCAGGGGGAAGGGGAAGTGATCCCCGAGAGGATCTCGTGCGTTGTCGGCTTCGCTGACAGGCCGTTGACCCACGGGCAGTGGCGCATCGTCGCCGATGAGGTGACTGTCCGGCGAGTACTGTGGCAACGGGTCGGAACTGACCACTGCTGACAAGGAACCCACGGAACCATGACGACTTACGCCCCCGACCAGTGCGACATCAGCGTTGTCCTCCCCGTGTACAACGAGAAGGGTCACCTCCGCGCCGAGATCGACCGGATCAGGGCGGCCCTCGAGGCATCGAAGTACAGCTTCGAGTTGATCGTGGTGGACGACGGGTCAAGTGACGGCTCCGAGAAGGAACTGCCGAACATCCCGGGGATCACGCTCATCACCCACGGCAAGAACCAGGGTTCGGGCGCCGCCCGCCGCACCGGCACCACTGCGGCCCGCGGTCGGGTCGTCGTGTGGACCGACGTCGACATGACGTACCCGAACAACCTGATTCCCGAACTCGTGGACGCGATGGAGGGTTTCGACCACATCGTGGGTTGGCGCCAGACGGAGGAGGGCACGCTGAAGTGGCTGCGCACCCCGGCGAAGTGGGTCATCCGCAAACTGGCGAGTTTCCTCAGCGAGACCGACATCAAGGACCTGAACTCGGGCCTGCGCGCGTTCCGCCGCGACGTCGCCATGCAGTACGTGCACGAACTGCCGAAGGGGTTCTCGTGCGTGACCACCCTCACCATGTCGTTCCTCGGCAACGGCTACAGCGTCGGCTTCTTCCCGATCGAGTACTTCCCGCGCGCCGGGCGCAGCAAGTTCCACTGGTTGAAGGACACCCGCAGGTACATCCTGCAGGTCATCCGCATGACCCTGTCGTACAACCCCCTGAAGGTCTTCCTGCCGATCGGTCTGACCCTGCTCGGGCTCGGACTCGTCAAGCTCGGTCTCGACTGGGCCCAGCGCGACTTCCGGCTGGCCGCGAACACCCTGCTCATCTTCTTCGCCGCCCTGCAGGTGATCACGGTCGGCCTGCTGGCCGACCTCGTGGTGAGGGCCACCAAGTCGCCCAACTCGGTGCCGCCGGTCTGATCCCATGCGGGTGGCGATAGTCGGTGCCGCTCTGTCGGCCAACAAGGGTGCGGCCGCAATGCTCGAGACGGTGATGGCTCGACAGCCGGAGGTCTCCGGCCCGTGCACGTTCGACATCCTCACCACCTATCCCACGGCTGACGCCCCGCTCGTGCCGCAGGGTGCCGACGCGCGGGTCGTCGGGCTGCAACCTCTCCGGCTCGCACTCGTCGAGATCCCGGTGGCCGTTCTGGCGCTGCTCGCGCGCACGGTCAGGCTTCCGCTCGGCTGGGTGCGCGCACGTGCGTGCAGGTCGATCCTCGACTCCGACGTGGTGGTCGATGTCGCCGGCATCAGTTTCGCGGACGGCCGCGGTGTGCCGATTACCGTGTACAACGCGTTGATGACCGGGTTGCCGTTGCTGCTCGGCGTGCCGACCGTCAAGGCCGCCCAGGCACTCGGTCCGTTCCGCAACCCCGTGAACCGTGTGCTGGCACGCATCGTGCTGCCGAGACTCGCGGCCGTGTGTGCACGTG
>JBEDDY010000070.1:0-7253 GCA_041176025.1 Actinomycetota bacterium
CGTCCGTGATGGTCATGGCCTTGTCGGCGCTCTTGCACATGTCGTAGACGGTGAGGGCGGCCACGGAGGCCGCGGTCAGTGCCTCCATCTCGACGCCTGTCTGGCCGACTGTCTCGACGACCGCCTCGATCTCGATGGTGGCCCCGCTGACGGCGAGGTCAACGGAGACCTTGGTGATGGCGAGGGGGTGGCAGAGAGGGATCAGGTCGCTGGTGCGCTTGGCGGCCTGGATGCCGGCGATGCGGGCCACGGCCAGCACATCGCCCTTTTTCATGGACCCGTCCGCGATGGCTGCGGTGACCTCCGTGGTGGTCCACACGGTGGCACGGGCGACGGCGCGGCGCTTGGTGGCGGCCTTGTCACTGACGTCAACCATGTGGGCATTGCCCCGGTCGTCGAGATGGCTGAAGGTCGGCTCGCTCACGGGACGAAGCGTATTGGTGCGCCGGTGATTCTGCGACTGCGGACCACTGTGGGTGCCGGCCGGTCAGGGGCGCTTCCAGGGCCAGCGCACGGCGCGCTTGCCGAGGAACGCAGCGACTCCCTCGCGCACCTCCCCGCTCTGGTCCATGGCGGATTCCCACTTCATGGTGGTGGCGGGCTTCACCCGACCGTCGGTGACGACCTCGTGCACCATGGCCTTGGTGGCCACCTGCGTGAGGTGCGACCGCTGCAGTAGCACGGCCACGTAGTCCTGTACGCGGGCGCCCAGGTTCGCCACGTCGTGGACCTCGTCGACGAGACCGATGTGCAGGGCGCGTGCCGCGTCGACGATGTCTCCGGAGAACATGAGCTGCTTCGTGGCGCTGCCGCCGATGAGTCGCACGGTGCGCTCCAGTGCGTTCGTCGGGTAGACGATGCCGAGCTTGGCCGGCGTGATGCCGAACGTTGCATCCTCGGACGCGAACCGGATGTCGCACGCCGTGGCGATACTGACCCCGCCGCCGATGCAGTTGCCGCGGATCTCGGCAATCGTCGGGCCGGGGAAGTTCGCTAGCGCCTCCTCGGCCGCCCAGTTCACGCGCGCGTACTCGCCGCCCGGGCCGTTCGTGAGTTCCGTGATGTCGGCGCCCGCACAGAAGTGGTCACCCGCACCGCGCACGACGAGCACCCTCACATCGGGGTTCGCCGACAGTTCGGTGACCCGTTCCGCGAGTGCTCCCCACATCGCGAACGTGACGGCGTTGCGCTTGGCCGGTCTGTTCAGCGTGATGGTCGCGACTGCGTCGTCGATCTCCACGATCACCGGCGCCGAGTCGAGCGGCATGTCACCCGTGGTGTCGTGCTGCGGTGGGTTGATGCGGGACACGTCAGCCGCCGATCTGGCTCATGGTGCGTGCCGGGCGGATGAAGTTGACCTGGCCGATCTGGTGGCCCGCCCACTTCGCGCCGACCGCGCGCGTGATGACGTCAGCGACCGCGTCGTCGATTTCTGTGTCCGCACGACCGCTGCGGAGTATCGACTTGAGGTCGGTCTCGTCGGTGGCGAACAGGCACGTGCGGAACTGGCCGTCACTGGTCAGGCGCACGCGGTCGCAGTCTCCGCAGAACGGGTGCGAGACCGACGGGATCACGCCGACGGTCCCCTTGCCGTCGAGGTAACGCCAGCGGTCGGCCGGTGCGGCGCCGCGTGCCGGAACCGGCTCCAACGGGAACTCGGCGGAGATGACGGAGACGATCTCGTCCTGCGTGACGACCTTCGCGCGCTCCCATTCGTTGGTGGCATCGAGAGGCATGAACTCGATGAAGCGGACCTCCACGTTGTTGTCGCGGCCGTAGCGCGCCATGTCGAGGATCTCGTCGTCGTTCGCGCCGCGCTCCACCACCGCATTCACCTTGACGGGGTCGAACCCGACGGTCTGTGCCTCGCGGATGCCGGCGAGCACGTTGTCCAGTTCATCACGGCGCGTCATGGCGAGGAAGCGGTCGCGCTTCAGTGAGTCGAGGCTGACGTTCACGCGGTCGAGACCGGCGTCGCGCAGCTCGGAGGCGATGTTGCGCAGTGTCGCACCGTTCGTGGTGAGGGCCAGGTCGGGTTTGCGCCCGTCTGCCAGGCGCAGGCCGGCGAGACGCGAGATCAGCTGCGGCAGGTGCGCCCGCACGGTGGGCTCGCCGCCGGTGAGGCGCAGGCTGTCCACCCCGAAACGCTCGACACAGATGCGCGCGATGCGTTCGATCTCCTCGTACGTCAGCACCTCGGCGCGGTCGAGCCACGTCATTCCCTCCGCCGGCATGCAGTAGGTGCAGCGGAAGTTGCAGCGGTCGGTCACGGAGATGCGCAGGTCGCGCACCACGCGCCCGAATCCGTCGACCAAGTCCATGGCGGAAGCCTAGGCAGTGGTGGGCAGGTGTCCGCCAGCGCCGAGCAGGGTGACGAGCACCTCGTCGCCCGCACCGACCCCGTTGCCGTCCGGGATCTCGACGAGGGCGTTGGCGAGGGCCGTGGCGGCGAGCTGGTGGCTGGCCTGTGCCGCCACGCGGGCGACGTGGATGCGACCGTCCGCACCCCACGACGCGACACAGCGGTCGAAGTGCACCTTGCCGTCGGTCTGGCGCGTGACTGCGTAGTCGATGATGCCCTTCACTCGACGACGACCGGACATGGAGTCCGTGGTGTGCATCATGACCTCGAGTGCGGGCCGCGCGATGAGCTCGAAACTGACGAGGCTGCTGACCGGGTTGCCCGGCAGACCGAACACCGGCACGTTGACACCGTCGTCGTTGCGGAGCGTGCCGAAGGCGAATGGCTTTGCAGGCTTCATGGCGATCTGGAACCACGACATCTCGGCGATGCGTGACAGCACCGACTTCACGATGTCGTAGTCGCCCATGCTGACGCCACCGCTGGTGACGAGCGCGTCGAGTCCGTCGTTGTTCACGGCGGTACGCAGTGCCGACTCGAGCTCGGTCTCGTCGTCGCGCACGATGCCGAGGTCGACAGCCTCCGCACCCGCCTCGGTGACGAGTCGCAGCAACATGGTGCGGTTGCTCTCGCGGATCTGGCCCGGCAGCAACGGTGACCCGTCATCGACGAGTTCGTCGCCGGTGCTGATGACGCCGACGCGCGGCCGCGGCCACACAGAGACCGTGCGCGCGTTCACGGTGCTGAGCACCGCCTGCACCGCGGCAGTGACGACGGTGCCGGCACGCAGCGGCACCTCGCCCTGCACGACGTCACTGCCGGCGCGGCGGATGCCGTCGCCCGGGTTCACGGACCGGTTGATGCGCACGCCGTCGTCACCGATGCGCCCGGTGTCCTCCACCATGACGATCGCGTCGCAACCGTCGGGCAGGGGGGCGCCGGTCATGATGCGCACGGCAGTGCCCGGTTCCACGGTTGCCACGTGCTGCGCTCCTGCGGCCATCTCAGCCGTCACGCGCAGTTCGCAGGGTGCTGACGCTGTGTCCGAGGCACGAACCGCGTACCCGTCGACGGCGGTGTTGTCGAACGGTGGGACGTTCTCGGTGGCGGTGACATCAGCCGCGAGCACGAGACCTGCGGCCCGGTCGAACGGGACGGTGACGGGAGCGACCGACGGCAGTCGCGAGAGCACGTGCGCACGGACATCATCCAGCGGGGTCATGCCACAACGGTATCGCCCGGCACTGTTACCCGGACCGGGTCAAGGAATGAGCACTTGCAGCCCTGAATCGACCGCGGCACGCGCCTGCTTCCTGTCAGAGGTGACGAACGTGAGCTCAGGATCATTCAGGGAAAGTGCCGCAGCGATGTGAAGCGAATCGAGGCTCTTTGCTCCCGTGCGAAACGCGATGTCTGTCGCTGAATTCCAGATGCGGTCATCAATCCTGATCACCGCCATTGTCTCGAGGTCGGACTCGAAGATGAGACGCGTCACATCTCTGTCGTCACCCTTCAGGTGCACGCTGACCGAGCGGACCAGTTCCAGAACCGAAAGTTGAGAGAGCACCAGAGGATCCGATTCCTGTGCCACCGAGACTGCCGCCTGCGAGTCGGGTTCCTCGATGTAGATCTTGAGGAGAGCGCTCGTGTCAAAATATGCGGTCATTTCCCGCGGTCATCAGCGAGCATCTCGAGCACGGTCATCTTCGTTTCGACTCTCGGGTGTTGACCGATCTTCCCTTCTCTCAGGGGAGGTCTGAGTCGCCCGTCACGCACAGCCCGGCGAAGCTCCGTGGATAGCCCTGCAAGTCTGGGTTTCTTCATGCCCTCTTGTGTGCGCCGGAACCACCGCATGGGCAGACCGTACCCCCGCAATTCCTGCAGCCCGGGCGGAATTCCCCGCCCCGCGGATAGAACGTCTGGCATGCCGAACTACCGTCCTCTTGCATCCCCGGGTCGGTCGTTCACCTGGCAGCACTGGGACGGCACACCGTCATCGCGTGTCGACCTGCGCTGGGAGAACGAGGGCTGGACGGCCGAGCTGCGCCTGGAACGTGACGACGCGACCGTTGCGCTGCGCCTGTCGGCACAGTGGCGCATCCAGCAGATGCTCCTCTTCCGTGACATGGAGGAAGCCGACCTGTGGCTCGCCACCGACGGAAAGGGCCACTGGGGCGAGATGAACGGTGCGCACCGCACCGAGCTCGACGGCGCGCTCGACATCGACTTCGTGAACACGCCGTTCACCAACTCGGTCATCACGCATCGCCTGCCGCTGCACGTGGGCCACACCGCCGACATCCAGGTGATCACCATCGACATCGAGACGCTGGCGGTGGACAAGGTCCCGCACCGCTACACACGCACCGGCATGCACACGTGGTCCTACACGTCGCTCGCGGCAGGGACCGACGTCGAGGTCACCGTCGACGAGCACGGGTTCGTCATCGACGAGACGGGCGTGTTCCGCCGCGCGGACTGATCGCCCACGAACGGGCACTCAGAGACGCGTGCGCAACCACTCGCGCAACTGCGGGCCGGTGTCGGCGCGGCGCAACGCGATGTCGATGACGGCGGTCAGCCAGCCGAACGGCGTGCCGGTGTCGTAGCGCTCGGTGGTGGTCAGGTGACCGAGGATCGGCACCCGCTTCGTCTGCGAGAGCAGCGCATCGGTCAACTGGAGCTCGCCGTTCGGGTGCGGCTTCAGGTCGGCGATGTCCTGCCAGATGGAGGGGGTCAACACGTAGCGGCCGAGGATGATGAGGTCGCTCGGGGCGTCCTCCTTCTTCGGTTTCTCCACCACGTCGGTGATCTCGAACGGGCCGTCGGCCGGTGCGCCCGGTGCCACGCTGACCACGCCGTACGCCGACACCTCGTCCATCGGCACGCGCTTCAGCTCGATGGCACTCGAGCCCGTCGCCTCGCTCGAGTCGATGAGGAGACGCAGCAGGCCGGGGTCGCCGCGCAGCTCATCGGGCAGCAGCACCGCGAACGGCTCGTCCCCCACGAGTTCCCTGGCGCACCCGATGGCATGGCCGAGGCCCTGCGGGTTGTCCTGGTAGCAGATGCTCACGCGCACGTCCGTGCCGATGCGCGCGAGGCGGTCGGCCACGTCGTTTCGCCCGAGGGCGCGAAGCTTGGCCACCACCTTGTCGTCGGGGGTCACGTAGTTCTGAAGGCCGGGCTTCACCCTGCTCGACACCAGCACGATGTGGTCACAGCCGGCGCCGATCGCCTCGTCAAGGATCAGCTGCAGGGCGGGCACGTCCACAATGGGGAGCAATTCCTTCGGCACCGCCTTTGTGACGGGATAAAAGCGGGTTCCCAGGCCGGCGGCGGGGATGACGGCGGTGCGTGCTCTCACGGATTCCCAAACTAGCCAGTTACGATTTGTCGCCCGACGACCATCAGTGCCCACCACGGATACCCATGCCCACATACGTGTACAAATTCATCGAGACCGGCGAGACCATCGAGGTGCAGCAGGCATTCACCGACGACGCACTCACCGAGGCGAAGCACCCCGTTGACGGCACCATGCGCCCCGTGAAGAAGGTGTTCACACCCATCGGCATCACCTTCAAGGGCGGTGGCTTCTACAAGACCGACTCCGGCGGCTCCGGTTCGTCAACCAGTGCGGGCAGCACCACGTCCTCGTCGACCACCCCGGCCGACACAGCGTCGTCATCGAGTACGGCTTCCACCACCGCTGACTGACAACTGCGGGACGTACCGGAGACCCCGGTTCACGCTCCCCCGCCGCGCACACATTGCGTGCCCGGGAGGAACCTCATGTCCGCACTCATCACTTTCCTGCGTTCCGCGAACGGACAGGCCGGCGAACTGAAACGGCGGTTCGTGGCGCACCTCATGGTGCACCGTCGCACACAGACTCGGGTCGGTCTGGTCGTGTCGATGGTGCTCACGGTGATCCTCGTGTCGTTGCCACGCCCGGGGGGACGTGCCCCCGCACGCACGGACTCCCCTGCACCGTGCTCCGTCCCGTCGACCACGGCATCGGTGCCTGCCGACTGGCGCGTGGTCGCATTGCCCCGTGACGTCATCGCACCGCGCATGGAGCCGGGCGACCGCGTCGACGTCGTCACGCAGGCACAGGTGATCGCTGCTGATGCCGTGGTGGTCGCACCCCCGTCCGACACGGACGGCCTGGTGGTGGCCGTCCCGCCGGCATCGGCCGCGGCCGTCGCCACGTCGGCCCAGAACGGGGACGTGTCGGTGGTGGGCCACGGCTGAACAGGCGCACCGGCACTGTGACCGTACGGGCCCGGTGCGGTTACTGTGTGGGCACACACGCATCGAGTGATCCGGGGGGAATGCCATGGCGTACGGGGCTGACGCGATCGAATCGGAGCCGGTGAAGAGCTGGCTCACCGACTGGGACTGGCTGGACGACGGCTGGGGCGAGAACGCGATCGACATCTGGAACGACGTGCGCGAGCAGTGTCCCGTCGCCTCGACCGAGAGGTACGGACGCGCGTTCATGCCCGTCACCATGGAGGCCGTGCGCCAGATCGCGAACGACACCGAGAACTTCTCGTCCGTGTGGGTCAACGTCGCGCGTCCCGATGCACCGCGTGCCGCGGCCCCACCGATCACCAGTGACCCGCCGGACCACCACGGCCACCGCAGGCTCATCCTGCCCGCGTTCAACCCGAAGGCCGTCGCGTCGATCGAGCAGGAGATGCGCGAGTACTGCCGGAAACTGATCGCGGCCATCGGCGATTCCCCCACGGCAGACGCTGCCGTGCAGTACAGCCAGCACATTCCCGTGCACGGCATCTGCATCCTCACCGGCCTGCCCGAGGAGGACGCCGACCTGTTCCGCGACTGGATCTACAAGAACTTCCAGCTCGCCCCGAAGGACAACTCC
>JBEDDY010000071.1:0-20959 GCA_041176025.1 Actinomycetota bacterium
GTCACGTTGTTGCTGTTGGCCGGCGGCGCCGCGACGGCGGCCTGGGGAACGAAGAACGCGGCACTAGGCACGACGATCGCAAGACAGGAGAGAATTTTTTTCACGCAGAGACAGTACAAACGAACCATCTGTTATGAATTTTAACTACTGCAAATTTCTCAATTTGTTGTCGTCACACTCCACACGGCAGCCACCGCCAGCGCAATGAGGACACCGCTCACGATGAACGGTGCGCTGTTCCCCACATGGTCGAACAACACGCCCGCCACCACTGGTCCGGCGATGCGACCGAATGCAGCCGAGCTCTGTTGGTAGCCGATCGCCTCTCCCCGGCGCTCGACGGGTGCAAGTTCGGCGACGAGCGCACTGCCTGACGGACCCGAGATTCCCTGGCCGAGCGACAACAGGAACAGCGAGACGAACAGCATCGCCCAGTTCCCGGTGAGGCCGAGCAGCACGAGACCGACTGCCACCAGCGACAGACCACCACGCAGCAGGTTGCGCGACCCGACCCTGTTCGTGAGGGGTCCGATGAGCGTGCCCTGCACCGCGACCAACGTCGCGCCGACGAACACGAACACGAGCGATGCACTCCCCTCGGTGAATCCGAATTGTTCCTTTCCCCACAGGGAGAACGTCGCCTCGAACCCGGCGAATCCGAGCATCGAGAGAAAGCCGACGACGGCGAAACGCTGCAGTGCCGGTGTGAGTGCACTGCGTCGACCGTGCCCCGTTACGACGTGCGACACATCGGGCTTCGTCTCGGGAAGACGGATGATCGCGACCACGGCGTTGACGGCGGCAATCGATCCGGCGACGAAGAACGGCACGTGCGGGCCGCCGAGCGCGGCGAGACCGCCGAGAGCCGGACCGACGACGAAGCCGACCCCGAATGCCGCACCGAGCATTCCCATCAACTGTGCGCGACGCTCCGGTGGCGCGAGGTCCGCCACGGCTCCCTGGGCGACGGCGACGCTCGCACCCGATGCACCGTCGAGGATTCGCCCGAGGAACAGGACCCACAGTGCACCCGCCGCTCCGGTGACGAAACTGCCGACGGCAGTGCCGAACAGCGAGATGACGATCACGGGCTTGCGGCCGATGCGGTCCGAAATCCTGCCGAGGACCGGCGCGAACACCATCTGGGCAACCGAGAAACTGGCAAACAACAGCCCGACCTGCAGACCTCCCGCACCGAAACGTTCGGCGTAACGGCCGAGGATCGGCGCGACGATGCCGAAACCCACGAGGTCGAGGGCAACGGTCGTCCAGATCGTCCAGTAGCCGGCCGGCATCGGCTGGCGCGTGCGCTCAGCCACGCCGGACCCGGGTGCCTTCCTTCGACGTCTCCACCACGTAACCGGCATCCTGCAGCTCGTTGCGGATCGCATCGGCCGTGGCAAAGTCCTTCGCCGCGCGGGCGGCATCGAGTGCAGCGGCCTTCGCAACCGTCTCCGCGTCGACGTCATCACCCGCGGACAGCTCCAGACCGAGGGCACCCGCGATCTCGATCACCGTTGCACGGAGCGAAGCGGCCGTCCGTGCATCACCGGCATCGACCGCGGCGTTGGCGGCGCGGACCGTGTCGAAGATGATGGCCATCGCCTGCGTGGTGTCGAGGTCGTTGTCCATTGCGGCAACGAACCGCGCCCTGATCGACTCATCGACGGATCCGCCGCCGAACTGCACGCTGCGCGCGGCGAACGAATCGAGACCTGCGAGCGCCTTGACCGACGCGTCGATGTTGTCCTGGCCGACTCGCACGGGGCTGCGGTAATGCGACTGCAGGAGAAGCATGCGGTACGCGCGTGGGTCGTAGTGCTCGAGCAGGTCGATCAGGTTCGCGACGTTGCCGAGGCTCTTCGACATCTTCTCGCCCTCGGCGTCGACGACGAAGCCGTTGTGCATCCAGTGGTTCGCGAACGTCTTGCCGAGCGCGACGGCCTGTGCACGCTCGTTCTCGTGATGCGGAAACCGCAGGTCCGCACCTCCGCAGTGGAGATCGAACCCCTCACCGAGCAGGTCGAGGCTCATCACCACGCACTCGCTGTGCCAGCCGGGTCGACCGTCACCCCACGGTGACGGCCATGACGGCTCCCCGGGTTTGGTGAACTTCCACAGGGCGAAGTCGGCGGGGTGCTTCTTCTCCCCCGCGCCGAACACCTCGCGGTCACCGCCGCCGGCGAGCATGTCGTCGAGGCTCTGGTGCGCGAGCAGGCCGTAGTCGGGCACCGACGGCACGTTCAGGTACACGCCGTCACCCGTGACGTAGGCGCGGTCCAGCGAGATGAGCGTCCCGATCATGCCGACCATGGAGTCCACGTACTCCGTTGCGTGCGGGACGTCGGTCGGGCGCCGCACACCGAGCTTGCCCATTGCCTCGAACCACACGGTCTCGCACTTCTCGGTGATCTCCTGCCACGGGCGCGACTCGCGGTTCGCCCGGTCGATGATCTTGTCGTCGATGTCGGTGATGTTCGAGACCATCCGCACCGTGAGCCCGGACCATTCCAGGTACCGACGCAGGATGTCGTAGACGAGCGTCGCGCGACCGTGGCCCAGGTGCGGTGGGCCGTAGACGGTGGGGCCACAGAGATAGATGCTGACCGTGCCGGGCTGGCGCAGAGCCAACGGTTTCACCGTCTGGGTGGCGGTGTCATAGAGGTTCAGCACGGTCATGAGCCTACGATTTGATTCCTATGTCCGCAGTCCCCGACAAGCCCACCCTCGACGGAATCGAACCCAAGTGGATCGGTGCGTGGGACTCTGCGGGCACCTATTCGTTCGATCGTGCGGCCACAAGGGACCAGGTGTTCGCCGTGGACACTCCACCCCCCACGGTCAGTGGTTCGCTGCACATGGGCCACGTGTTCAGCTACACCCACACCGACACCGTCGCCCGCTTCTGGCGCATGCGCGGCAAGTCCGTCTTCTACCCGATGGGATGGGACGACAACGGCCTGCCCACGGAGCGGCGCGTGCAGAACTTCTTCGGCGTCTCGTGCGACCCGTCGGTGCCCTACGTCGCCGGATTCCGGCCGCCGTTTCGTGGTGATCCGCCGAAGGACCACAAGGCAGTGCCGGTGTCGCGGCCGAACTTCATCGAACTGTGCGAGGAACTCACCGCGCAGGACGAGAAGGTCTTCGAGGACCTGTTCCGGCGTCTCGGACTCTCCGTGGACTGGTCGCTCCTGTACGCGACCATCGACGAGCGTTCGCGACGTGCATCACAGCGCGCGTTCCTGCGCAACCTCGCGCGCGGCGAGGCCTACACACAGGAAGCGCCGACGCTGTGGGACGTCGACTTCAAGACGGCCGTCGCGCAGGCCGAACTGGAGGACCGCGAGCGTCCCGGTGCGTACCACACGCTCACGTTCCACAAGTCGGACGGTTCGGGTGACATCACCATCGACACCACCAGGCCGGAACTCCTGCCCGCATGCGTGGCCCTCGTGGCGCACCCCGACGACGACCGGTACAAGCCGGCGTTCGGTTCCACCGTGCGCACCCCATTGTTCAACGTGGAGGTACCGGTCCTTGCTCATCCGCTCGCCCAGATCGACAAGGGAACCGGCATCGCAATGATCTGCACCTTCGGCGACGTCACCGACGTGATCTGGTGGCGTGAGCTGCAGCTGCCGACGCGCGCCGTCATCGACCGTGCCGGCCGCATCATTGCCGACACCCCCGAGGGCATCACCGACGCGAAGGGCATCGAGAACTACGCGGCACTTGCGGGCAAATCCACGAAGCAGGCACAGACGGCGATCGTGGAGATGCTGCGCGCGTCGGGAGAGATGATCGGCGAACCGCGCGCGATCACGCACCCCGTGAAGTTCTACGAGAAGGGCGACCGCCCGCTCGAGATCGTGACGAGCAGACAGTGGTACATCCGCAACGGCGGCCGTGATGCCGGGCTGCGCACCGCGCTCCTCGGGCGTGGCGGGCAGCTGCGCTGGCACCCCGACCACATGCACCACCGCTACGACAACTGGGTGGAGGGACTGAACGGCGACTGGCTGGTCAGCCGCCAGCGCTGGTTCGGCGTGCCCGTTCCCGTCTGGTACCCGGTCGACGCGAACGGCGAGACGGTCAACGAGACACCGCTCGTGCCGGACGAGTCACAGCTGCCGATCGACCCCAGCACCGACGTGCCCGCGGGGTACGACGAGTCACAACGCAACCAGCCGAACGGCTTCACCGGTGATCCCGACGTGCTCGACACGTGGGCGACGTCGTCCCTCACGCCACAGATCGCCGGCAAGTGGTGCGACGACGACGACCTGTTCTCACGCGTCTACCCGTACGACGTGCGGCCGCAGGGCCACGACATCATCCGCACCTGGCTGTTCAGCACCGTCGTGCGCTCGCACTTCGAGCACGGGCAGGCACCGTGGGCGAACGCCGCATTGTCCGGTTGGATCCTCGACCCGGACCGCAAGAAGATGTCGAAGTCGAAGGGCAACGTCGTCACACCGATCGATCTGTTCGACAGCTACGGCAGTGACGCCGTGCGTTACTGGGCAGCGAACGCGCGACCGGGAATCGACACCGCGTTCAGCGAGGACCAGATGAAGGTGGGCCGCAAGCTCGCCATGAAGTTGCTGAACGTCACGAAGTTCGTGCTCGGTTTCGGCGAGGTCGACGGCAACGCGGTGCCCATCGAGCCCATCGACGTGGCGATGCTGAAGCGTCTCGCGGCCGTGGTGCAGGAGGCGACCACGGCGTTCGAGAACTACGACTACGCACGCTCGCTCGAGCGCACCGAGTCCTTCTTCTGGTGGTTCTGCGACGACTACGTGGAACTCGTGAAGAGCCGCGCCTACGCGACCCACGGCGAGGAAGGAGCGGCGTCGGCACGTGCCGCTCTCGCACGCGCGCTCTCCACCATCCAGCGCCTTTTCGCCCCGATCCTGCCGTTCGCGACCGAGGAAGTCTGGAGCTGGTGGCGCGAGGGATCGGTGCACCGTTCACAGTGGCCGACCGCCGCCGAACTCACGGCAGGCACGACCGGCGACGCGGACGACTCGTTCATCGACGCAGTCGGTGGCACGATCGCTCTCATCCGTCGATCGAAGACGGAGGCGAAGGTCAGCCAGCGCGTCGCAGTGGAGAATGCAGTCATTAGCGCACCCTCCGCGGCGATCGCGGCCATCAAGGCCGGTTGGGCCGACATCGCCGATGCCGGTTCCGTGCAGTCGGTGGAGTTTGTCGAGAGGGACGGCGACATCACCGTCGACGTCACGCTCGCACCGCCAGCCGAGTGACCACCTGACCAATTAGGGTCATACGGGTCATGGCGGACTTCCCCAAGCACCCCCACCGCACCGTGCGGCAGAAGGCCCTTGTTGTCGTCAACCTGATGCTCGCGATGGCACTGGTGACCGCCGGGTCCGCCATGTTCTACGCCAACTGGAAACTGGGCAACCGCAAGGTGGTCACCATCGACACCCCGGTCGCGGAGGGCGACGGCACCACCAACCTGCCCCAGGGCGACCTGTCGGCGAAGAACTACCTCATCACCGGGTCCGACAACGACGAGTGCATCGACCCGGAGTCACCGTTCGCGGGGGGCTTCGGCAACAGGGCCGCATACGGGGAACGCAGTGACACGCTGATGATCATCCGCGTGAACCCGAAGGACAACCAGGCCGCCATCCTCTCCTTCCCGCGCGACATGTGGGTCGAACAGGCCGGTTCCACGCGCCGCGGCCGCATCAACTCGAACTTCGACAAGAAGAACCCCAACCGGCTGATCCGCACCATCAAGCAGAACTTCGGCATCGGCATCGACCACTACGTGAACATCGACTTCTGCACCTTCAAGGAAGTGGTCGACGCGGTCGGCGGCGTGCGCGTGCCGTTCACGTACAAGGCCCGCGACCTGCACACGGGTTTCCAGGTGCTGAAGGCGCGTGTCTGCTACTCGTTCACCGGTGACCACGCGCTCGCGTACGTGCGCTCGCGCCACTACCGCTGGTTCGACCCGAAGACCATGTCATGGCGGAGCGACGGCACCAGCGACTGGGGCCGCATCAGCCGCCAGCAGGATTTCACGAAGCGCATGATCAAGAAGGCACTCGACACGTCGCGCACGAACCCGCGCATCGCCACCAACATCCTGAACGCGGCACTGAAGAACGTCATCACCGACGACCAGGTGACCCCGCTCCTCCTGCTGCAACTCGGCCAGGCCATGCGCAACTACGACGCCGACACCATGGGCAGCTACACGATGCCGGGAGTCGGCCAGTTGATCGGCAAGGACTCCGTGATCGTGCCTGACCTCACCGGTGACGTCGCCACGAAGATCCTGAAGGTGTTCCAGGGCAAGGCAAGCCTCTCGCAGAAGGTTGCGGGGGCGTCCGCCGCACCGCTCGAGTCCACGTCCATGGTTGTCACCACGGTGGGTGCGGTCGCGGCGGCATCCGTGGGTGCGGGTCAGGCAGTGAGTGCGGTCACGACCACGGTGCCCTCACCGGCGAAGCCGTCCGTGACGACGTCGACGCGACCCGTCACCACCACGACGCTCCCGTCCGTCGTCATCGAGAACAACCGTCGGGGCGTGATCCCGCCCGACGACCCGAACTGCCAGTACTGATCACTCCAGCACGCGGGCGAGAACCTCGGGGATCTCACTCGGCCCGCTGACCAGTGCGAGGCGCGCACCCACACGGCCGGCAAGAACCCTTGCCTCGTCGTGGTCGTCCGTCGGCGCGATGATCACCAGTTCCTCCACCGCACCGGCGGCTGCCTCCACGTCGCCCTCCACGGTTGCGCGGCAGTCACTCAGCAGGACGGCGACCCGACGCCCCGCACGCGAACGCATGAGTTGCTGCTGCGCCACCAGCAACGCCCCGGCAAGGTCGGTGGTGCCGAAGCCACGCAGTGTCAGCACGTCGTTCACCACCTTCTCGGGTGACTTCGGCACGTCCTGCGACTTCGCGACGATGACGTCCTTGCCGAACGCGAGCACGCTGTAGTCGTCAGGGTTCCTGCTGGCGACGGCTGCCGCGGCGACGGCAGAAGTCGCCAGTGGTTTGCCACCCATGGACCCGCTGCGGTCCACCATCAGGCACAGTGCGGTGCCGGGTTTGCGCCACCCGCGGATGCGCAGACCGTTCTCGTCGGGGGCGACACCGTGACGCAGTTCGTTCAGCGCGTCGAGGCTCGCGTCGATATCGATGTCACCGGCCTCCGGCCTGTACGGCTGCTCCACGATCTTCCCGATGCCGCGGGGCCGCGACCTCCCCTTGTTGGCGATCTCGAGCATCAACCGCCCCGCGAGGCGCCGTGCGAGGTCGCGAAGTTTCGGGTCGGTTGCGCCGGTGAGGTCGGCGAGCATTCCCAGCATGTCGTCGGGGTTCTGCTGCATCTGCTCGTCGACGGCGGCCTCGTCGAGCTCGCCCACTTCCGGCGACACCTGCTCGAAGTTCTCGTGCTTGGCAAGATCACGGCGTGCGGTCGTCTTCTTGCCCGCCTCGGCGACGGCCTGGTCGGCCTCGTCGCCCTCCTTGGTTACCGGGGACTGGTGCCCCTGTCCGGGGCTTCCGCTTTTCCCGGGCCCGGCTCGCCGTCCGTACGGCCGAACACCGAGGTCCAGATGTCGGTGATGATGTCCTCCGCTGTGCGCGCACCACCCTCCCGCACGCGCACGCGTCCCGACAGCGCCACGAGTGCGGCATCGAGCGACACCCCACGGTCATCGACCGTGGAACCACGCAACGATGCGAGCGACGATGCAACCATGGAGAAGTCCACCGCACCGCGCACCGACGAACCGACCCGCAGCTCCGGGTGCGTTCGCGTCGCACGCGTGACCTCGACGACCTTCGTCTTGAAGGCACCGTCGAGCGGGTTCGCCCCGAGCGCGCGCTCCACGATGGCGAGTTCCTCGGCGGCCGACTGGTACGACATCGCCACGCGGCACACACGGTCGTACACGGCACCCGAGATCCGCGCCGTGCCGACTGCGTCGAACGGGTTCATGGCAGCGACCAGACGGAACCCCGGCGCGGCCGCGACACGACCGAGACGCGGCACCGTGATCTCCCCCTCGCTCATCACGGTGATCAGCACGTTCAGGGTCTCTTCCGGGATGCGGTTGATCTCCTCGACGTACAGCAATGAGCCGTCGCGCAGCGCGGACACCAGCGGACCGTCCACGAACACGTCGGGGTCGTATCCCTCGTTCAGCACGCGCGCGGGGTCGAAATGGCCGACCAGGCGTGCCGGTGTGAGCTCCGCGTTGCCCTCCACGAACTCGAACCCGATGCCGAGCCCGGTGGACACCGCACGCAACAACGTGGACTTTCCCGTGCCGGGAGGGCCCTCGAGCAGGACATGCCGGTTCGCGGCGAGCGCCGCCACCACCAGTTCCAGTTCGCGCGTGCGACCGACGACGTGGCCGGTGAGCGCGGAGAGAAGCCGTGACTGGTCAGTCATTCACGATGACGCCGCGAATGTTCTCACCTTCGCGCATTGCACGGTAACCCTCGTTGATCTCGTCAAGGGAGTAGCGCTTGGTGATCAGTTCGTCGAGCTTCAGCTGGCCGGCGCGGTACATGCCGAGCAGGGCCGGGATGTCGGCACGCGGGTTCAGGCTGCCGAAGATGGTGCCCTTCACTTCCTTGTTCCACATGGCCAGCTGGAAGAGGTTCATCTTCACGTCGTTCTCGGTCATCGGCGAGATGGCGGTGACGACGCACGTGCCGCCCTTGCCGACGAGCGCCATGGCCTCTTCCATCATGTCGCCGTGCAGCACGCCGGGGGTCATGATGACGCGGTCGGCCATCTCACCCCACGTGATCTCGTTGACGGCCTGCATCGCCTCGGCCATGGACGGGAAGGTGTGTGTTGCACCCATCTCCATTGCCTTCTCGCGCTTGAACTCGACGGGGTCGATGGCGATGATGCGCTTGGCGCCGGCCATGCGCGCACCCTGCACCGCGTTGATGCCGATGCCGCCGATGCCGACGACGACCACGGTGTCGCCGGGCTGCGTGTCAGCGCGCTTGGTGGCCGAACCCCAACCGGTGGCGACACCGCACGACACGAGTGCGACGGCGTCCATCGGCAGGTCGTCATCGACCTTGATGAGCGACGCCTCGGCGACGGTTGCGTACTCGCTGAACGTGCCGAGCTTGGCCATCAGTGTGACGGGCTCGCCGGAGGCGTCGAAGTGACGCGGCGTGCCATCGGTGATCATGTGGCCCATCAGCGTTCCCGCGCCGTAGTTGCACAGGTTCTGGCGGCCGGTGGAGCAGTAACGGCAGCGGCCGCACGACGGCACGAAGCTGGCCGACACGTGGTCGCCGGGCTTGAGGGACGTGACACCGGGGCCGACCTCGACGACGACGCCGGCACCCTCGTGTCCGCCGATGAACGGGAAGAACTTGGCGCCCATGAGATCGAGAAGATCCTGGGGCGGCACCATGTCGCCGGTGACGAAGTGCTCGTCGGAGTGGCACATGCCGGCCACCTTCCAGTTGACGAGGACCTCGTTCGCCTTCGGCGGGTCAACCGTGATCTCCTCGATCTGCCATGCCTGGTCGATGCCCCGGAGGACTGCTGCACGTGACTTCATGTTCTTCCCCTGTGTTCCTGTTCGTCTCTTCGTTTCGTTCTATTCGTAGACCAGCACGCCGCGGATGTTCTTGCCGTCGCGCATGTCCTGGTAGCCCTGGTTGATGCCCTCGAGCGGGTAGGTGCGGGTGATCAGACCCTCGAGGTCGAACTTGCCCTCGCGCCAGAGACCGAGCAGCTTCGGGATGTCGGCACGGGGGTTGCCCGAACCGAACAACGAGCCCACGAGCTGCTTCTCCATGAGGGTGAGGTCGAGCAGGCTGATGCCGGCGCCCTTCGTCTCCATTGCGGGGTGGATGTTCGTGACGACCACGCGGCCGCGCTTCGCGGTGAGGGCCATCGCCTCGCCGAGGACGCCTCCGTCACCGACGCCCATCGTCATGATGACCTTGTCGGCCATGGTTCCCCACGAGAGTTCCTGCACCAGGCCGAACGCCTCGGCCATCGAGCTGGCCGTGTGCGTGGCGCCGAACTCCATCGCCTTCTCGCGCTTGAACTCGACGGGGTCGATGGCGATGATCCGCTTCGCACCGGCGAGCTTTGCGCCCTGAACGGCGTTCGCGCCGATGCCGCCGATGCCGACGACGACCACGGTGTCACCGGGCGACACGTCGGCCGCGTAGACCGAGGAACCCCAGCCGGTGATGACGCCGCAACCGAGCAGGCACGCCTTGTCGAGCGGGATGTCGTTGTCCACCTTGATGCACGACGCCTCGTTCACCACGGTGTGATGAGCGAACGTGCCGAGCATGCACATCAGGCTGAGGTCCTTGCCGTTCGCGTGGTGACGCGAGGTGCCGTCGGCGATCTGCAGGCCGAGACCCATCGCGGCACCGAGGTCGCACAGGTTCTGGTGACCGTTCGAACAGCTGGGGCACTTGCCGCACGACGGGATGAACCCGAAGATGACATGGTCACCGGGCTGCAACCAGGTGACACCGGGGCCGACTTCCTGAACGATCCCGGCGCCCTCGTGTCCGCCGATGACGGGGATGTTGGCCGGGAGGTCACCCGTGACCAGGTGTTCGTCGGAGTGGCACATGCCGGAGGCGACCATCTTCACGAGAACCTCGCCGGCCTTCGGCGGGTCGAGTTCGATCTCTTCGATGCTCCACGGAGCGTTGACTTCCCAGAGAACGGCGGCCTTGGTCTTCACGTGAAGTTCCCCCTTCGGCGCGGCCCCGTGCCGCGACTCCCCGAGACTACTTCTGCCCGCCGAAGGGGCACCAGCGGAGATTCCCTGACTACTGTGTGGGACATGGAACAGGACACCGCCCAGCAGACCGAGAACCAGGCCGCTGACACTGACGTCATTGAAGAACTGCTCGTCGAGGAGATCTCCATCGACGGCATGTGCGGCGTCTACTGAGCCGCCCCGGTACGCACGTTTCCACCAGGGCCGTGACCGCCACCCTCGAATCCTCGTGCGCGGTGCACCCGCAGGTGGCCATCAGACCCGAACCGTTCGGTGCCCTCGCCTACCACTACGGCAACCGTCGCCTCGTCTTCCTGCGCCACCCCGATGTCGTCCGCGTCGTCACCTCGCTCGCCGACCACGCCACGGTCCGTGACGCACTCGTCGCCAACGGGATCGACGAGAAGCGGTGGCCGTCCTTCGTGAAGGCCATCGACTCCCTGACAACCTCGGAGATCATCAATGTCCACTGAATCACTCGTCGAGCAGATGAAGCACGGTCTCGATGCCCCCATCTGCCTGACATGGGAACTCACGTACGCGTGCAACCTGGAGTGCATCCACTGCCTCAGCAGCAGCGGCCGCCGCGACCCGCGCGAACTGACCACCGAGCAGTGCATCGCCGTCCTCGACGAACTGCGCGCCCTGCAGGTCTTCTACATCAACATCGGCGGTGGCGAGCCGATGGTGCGCCGTGACTTCTTCGAGATCATCGAGCATTCGGTGTCGAACGGCATCGGGGTGAAGTTCTCCACGAACGGCGCGTTCATCGACGCCGCGAACGCCCAGCGCCTCGCCGCCATGGACTACCTCGACATCCAGATCAGTCTCGACGGCGCGGATGCCGCCACGAACGACCCTGTGCGCGGCATCGGTTCGTACGACACCGCGATCACCGCCATGAACAACCTGCGCGATGCCGGCTTCGGCCAGTTCAAGATCTCCGTCGTCGTCACCCGGCACAACGTCGACCAGCTCGACGACTTCAAGGCACTCGCCGATTCGTACGGCGCGCAACTGCGCATCACCCGGCTGCGGCCCGCCGGTCGCGGTGCGGACACGTGGCACCAGCTGCACCCCACGAACGAACAGCAACGGCAGATCTACAACTGGCTGCTCGCGCACGGCGAGAGCGTCCTCACCGGCGACTCCTTCTTCCACCTGAACGCACTCGGTGAGTCCTTGCCCGGCCTCAACATGTGCGGGGCCGGGCGCGTGGTCAACCTCATCGACCCGATCGGCGACGTGTACGCGTGCCCGTTCGTCATCCATGACGATTTCAAGGCCGGAAACGTGCTGGATGACGGCGGGTTCACCAAGGTGTGGCGCGAGAGCGACCTCTTCCTCAGCCTGCGCGAGCCCCAGAGTGCCGGTGCCTGTGCGTCATGCGGCGCGTTCGACGCGTGCCAGGGCGGTTGCATGGCGGCGAAGTTCTTCACCGGCCTGCCGCTCGACGGACCCGACCCCGAATGCGTCGGCGGCGACGGCGAGGTTCTCCTTGCATCGGTGCCCGTGGCCCTCGCGCCGCGGCCGTCGCAGGACCACTCCAAGCCGGCGCGCGTCGAGCGGACCGCCGTGCCCGTGGCAGGGAACTGAGATGAACGCGTTCACCGTCACGCTGGCCGTCATCGCGGCCTACTTCTGCGGGACCCTCCCGTCGGCAATCGCAGTGGCGAGGTCGAAGGGTGTCGACATCACCACGTTCGGCTCGGGCAACCCGGGGGCCAGCAACGTCGGCCGCGCTCTCGGCACGAAGTACTTCGTCATCGTCATGGTGATGGACGCACTGAAGGGTGTCGTCCCCGTTGCGGTGATGCTCGGGGACCGTCATGTTGCGTACATGTGCGGTGCCGCCGCCGTGCTCGGCCACGTCTTCCCCGTCACGCGCAGGTTCCGCGGGGGCAAGGGAGTGGCCACCGGCGCCGGTGTCGTTCTCGTCCTGCACCCGTTCATCCTTCTCACGGCATTCGCTTCGTGGCTGCTCCTCTCCAAGGTGACGGGCAAGGCGTCGGTTGCGTCCATCGTCGCGGTGCCGGTCGTCGTCGGTGGCTTCGTCGTTGCCGGCGTGCCGATGTGGGAGGTGTGGTCGGTCGTCGGGATCGGCCTGCTCGTCGAGGTGCGGCATCTCGGCAACATCAAGCGGTTGCTCTCCGGTTCCGAGAACCGGATGTCCGGTTCGTCCTCGTAGTTCCGATGGCCCCGGTCGTGGTGGTGCCGCTCGGCGCGTGGGAGCAACACGGCCCGCACCTGCCGTCAGACACCGACACCTTGATCATCACCGCCGTTGCCACAGCCGCGGCCGCGACGTTCCCCGGGGTCGTGCTTGCCCCCACCCTGCCCGTCACGGCGAGCGACGAGCACCACGGATTCGGCGCGACACTCAGCATCGGCACGGAGGCCCTTGCGGCATCAGTGGTGGCGATCGCACGCTCGGCGTCGTGGGCGTCGGGCATTCTCTTCGTGAACGGCCACGGCGGCAACACCGACGGTCTCGCGGTCGCGCGCGAGGCCATGGACCACGAACGTCTCCGGCATGACGTGTGGTCGCTGCCCCTCTACGACGGTGCGGACATGCACGCCGGCCGTACCGAGACGTCGGTGATGCTGCATCTCCACCCCGGGCTCGTCGACATGACGCTCGCGACCGCAGGCAACACTTCCCCGCTCGACGACATCATCGAGCCGATGCGTGCCGGCGGCGTGCGTTCCGTGTCGGAAACCGGTGTGCTCGGCGACGCGACCGGGGCGAGTGCATCCCACGGTCACGCAGTGTTCGGGATGTGGGTGGCGTCGCTCACGCAACGCCTGCGCACCGTCACGGCAGACTGGGCCGATCATGCGTGAGTTGCGCCGGGACAGGCACTGGTGGCGGTCGAAGGACGGCAACGGACTTGTTGCGGGCACACCCGGGTCGTTCTTCCGGCTCACCGAGAAGGGATCACAGATCGTGGACTCGATCGACGCCGGGAGCCCCGTTGACGGCTCACCGTTGGTCGACCGACTGATCGCGGCAGGAGCCGTGCACCCGCTCCCGGGTGCGGATGTTCCCCATGACCGGGTGACTGTCGTGATCCCCGTGTTCGCCCGCACCGACGACGACGTCACGCGGGTGCAGTCACTCGTCGATGCTCTCTCGCCCCTGCGCGTCGTCGTCGTCGATGATGCCTCGCCCGTCACCGTCGGCGTCAGGGCGTGGAGGGTCATCCGTCTCGACACGAACTCGGGACCGGGTGCGGCACGGAACGCTGGCGTCCGCGAGGTCACCACCGACTACGTCGCATTGGTCGACGACGACGTGGAGGTCACCCCTGCGCAGATTCTCCGGCTCACCGGCCACTTCTCCGACCCGAATGTTTCGTGCGTCGCCCCGCGGGTTGCCACTCACGCCGGGTCGACGTTCGTGTCACAGTACGAAGCCCTGCGCAGCCCGCTGGACATGGGCCCTGACCCGGCCCGCGTGCGGCCGAGGTCCCTGGTGCCGTTCGTGCCGACCGCGGTCCTCGTCGCGCGGACAACCGCGATGCGTGGGGCGTTCGACGAATCCCTCCGCTTCGGCGAGGACGTCGACTTCGAGTGGCGATCGGTTGATGACGCGGCCCAGTGCCGATACGAGCCGGATGTCGTGTGCCACCACGCCGCCCGGCCTTCGGTCGCCTCGATGCTGAAGCAGCGCTACCGGTACGGCAGGAGCGCGGCCGACATTGACCGGCGGCATCCGTGGTCGGTGGCGCCCGTGCGCAGCCACGTTCTCCACGTGCTGCCCCTTGCGCTCCTGTTGTCGGGCCAGTTGTTCCTGGCCTTCGATGCACTGTTCCTCTCCGCCGCGTACACGCATTTCGCCCTGCGGAAGATGGGACTGTCGGGCCGGCAGAAGATCGCCGTGTCACGCCTCGGCATCGCCGTGGCTTCGCGTCACCTGTCCACTGCGGTCACGCGCGAGTGGTGGCCGTTGTTCGTCGCCTTCTCGTGGCTGATGCCGGTCAGCGTCGCCTTCTACATGACATTCGCGGGGGTCCTGCTCCTGGACTTCCACAGGAAGCGTCCCGACAACATCGCGGCCTACGCGGTGCTGCGCGTCCTCGACAATCTTGCCTACGGCGCCGGCGTGTGGGCCGGTGCATTCCGCACCCGCTCGTTGCGGTGCCTGCTGCCCAGGCTCAGTCTCGTGCAGCGACGCGGCGGCTGATGTCGGCGCATTCCAGGCACACGGATTCCGGAACGAGGTTCCACCGCATCAACTGGGCGAAGATCGCGCACCCGAGGCAGTACCCGACGAACGCCTCCAGCGAAGCAGCACACGCCAGCATCGCGATGACCACGAACGAAGCGGTGTGCAGGTCGAGCAACCACAGCACGGACGCCGCGATGCTGAACGTCGCGCCGATGCCCTGTGCGAAACGCTTCGGTGGACCGGCAACGAACTTGTGCTCCCGGTGGATGCGCGGCGTGATGACCTGTGTCGCCAAACGTCCGAGCGGGCTGAGGGTCGGCCCCGTCAGCACGCGGGCCACGAAGCCGTAGGTCAACGGCACCAGAACCCAGCCGCTGCCGGTGATGAGGAACAACACACTCAGGATCACGGCCCCTGTTGCCACGATGCGGGCACTCGTTTCGTTGACCGGGTTCGGGAAGCCGAGGATCTTTGCCATGGCTTCACGCTATGGCGCGAAACCTGACCGAACAACTCAGGATTAGCCCGCTCGCTACCCTGTCGGAGTGACGATTCGCCTTGCCGTTCATGAGGTCAAGTGGCAGAACCACGTCCAGTCCATCGCCAAGTCCATGCCCGGCCTGGTGCCCGTGGTCAAGGGCAACGGGTACGGGTTCCGCCGCTGGAACCTGATGCCGCTCGCCGGCCAGCTCGCCGCCGAGGTGGCCGTCGGAACGGTCTACGAAGTGCGCGACGTGCCGGCCGGCATCGTTCCGATCGTCCTGACACCCACACTCACCGTCCCGCCGCAGAGCCTGCCCCGCAACACCGTCCTCACCGTGGGCAGCCTCCAGCATGTCCAGGCACTCGTGCACCACGGGTGGCGCGGCGACGTCATGGTGAAACTGCAGTCATCGGCGATGCGGTTCGGCGTCACCCAGCCTGACTTCGTCCCGCTCATCGAGGAACTGCGCACGCACCACTTCACGATCCACGGCTACGCCATCCACCCGCCGATCGACGGTGACCCCACCAACCACGTACGCGACATCGAGCGTTGGATGCGCATCATCCCGAACGACGCACCCGTCTACGTCAGCCATCTCGATGCCCCGTCGTACGAGCACGTGCGCTCCCGCCACCCCGAACGTTCCTTCCGCATCAGGCTCGGCACTGCGCTGTGGCACGGTGACAAGTCGATGATGCAACTCTCCGCCGACGTGCTCGACCATCACCCGGTGGAAACGGGGATGCGCGCCGGTTACAGGCAGATTGCCATCGCCGGACCGGGCGAGATCGTGCTGGTCGGCTGCGGCACGGCACATGGCGTGCGCCTGCTCGATGACGGCCGCAGCCCGTTCCACTACCAGCGCCAGCGGCTGAACGTCCTCGAGCCACCGCACATGCACACGTCGATGCTGCTGCTCGCACGGGGACGGCCGGTTCCCGGCGTCGGCGAGTGGATCGACGTGCAGCAACCACTCACCCGCGTGCAGGTGGACCTGCTGCAGTGGGTGCGCTGACTACCGCGCGCTGCGGTTGAGACCGCGCCAACCGACTGCGGCGGCACCCACCAACGGTCCGTCGTCCGCGAGACGCGCCGGAACGATGCGCGCACCCTTCGCGAACTCGAGTCCGCACAGCTCGTCGAGCGTGCGCTGGGCGGCATTGAAGAACGTGGCACCGAAACCGATCGCCACGCTCCCCCCGACGACGGCGAGTTTCAGGTCGAGAAGGTTGCACACCGACGCGACGCCGCGACCGACGAGTCGGCCCGCGCGTTGCATGGTCTCGTAGGTCGGTTCGGTCGGCGGGCGGCCGGTGATCGCCTCGATTGCCGGGCCCGACGCTTCCGCCTCCAGGCAGCCGCGGCCGCCGCACGCGCACCGGCGTCCGTTCGGCTCCACCACCACGTGGCCGATGTGACCGGCATTCCCGGACGCACCCTCGAGCAACTCGCCGTTCAGGACGATCCCGCCGCCGACACCGGTGGAGACCACCATCGCGATGAAATTGTCGACCCCCTTGGCCGCGCCCAGCCACCCTTCGGCCAGCGCGAGTGCTTTCGCGTCGCCGTCGCCGTAGACGGGAACACCCACGAGGGCCTCGAGCCGGCTGCGCAGGGGGAAATCCCGCCATGCCTTGATGTTCAGGGGTGACACCAACTCACAGTTCGACGTGATCGGCCCGGCGGACCCGATGCCGCACACGACGATGCGACCGTCATGGCGCTCGGTTGCCTTCTGCATCTGGGACCTGACGATCCGCCCGAGCTCGTCGAACAGCTCATCGGCGTTGTCGCGGTGGTCGATGCGGTGGATGTCGCGGTCGAGCAGTTCACCGGCCCGGTTGACGAGACCGACGGCGAACTTCGTCCCGCCGATGTCGATGGCCAGTGCGAGATCCATAGGGTCACCCATTGTCGCAATGTCATTGATTCCGCGCACCGTTATGAACAATAACCACCCATGCGAACACACGGTACGTTGACGTGGTGGCGAACGACTGGGACGCAATCATCGAACACGAGACCGCGCAGCCGTACCACGCGGAACTCCGCGAGTTCGTCGAAGCGGAACGCCGTCACCACCGCGTGTACCCGACGCCCGATGACGAACTTGCCGCGTTGCGCATCACGTCACGTGCCGACACGAAGGTGGTGATACTCGGCCAGGACCCGTACCACGGCGAGAACCAGGCACACGGTCTGAGTTTCTCCGTCCGCGACGGAGTTCGCATTCCGCCGTCACTGCGCAACATCCTCTCCGAACTGCACGACGACACCGGTGCAGACATCCCGCGCAGCGGAGACCTCACGGCGTGGGCAACACGCGGGGTGCTGCTGCTGAACACGACACTGACAGTGCGCGAGGGCGAGGCCGGTTCCCACCACGGAAAGGGATGGGAGAGGTTCACCGATGCGATCATCAATTCCGTCAACGAGAAGGACGAACGCACTGTGTTCGTCCTGTGGGGGAACCACGCCCGTCAGAAACGGTCCTTGATCACGAATCCCGTGCATTTCGTGCTGGAAAGCGCGCATCCATCGCCGCTCTCCGCACGGAACGGCTTCTTCGGGAGCAGACCCTTCTCCCGAACAAATGCGGCACTGGTCGACGCCGGCATCTCGTCGGTGGACTGGACACTGTCGACTGCCGATTGAGCGGAACTATCGTGTCCACGTGGCATCCATCCGTCGTGACATTCACATCGAACAACCGCCGGACGTCGTGTGGGCGTTCCTCGGCAACCCGGCCCGACTGCACGAGTGGTTCCCCATCGTCGACTGCAGGGTCGAGGGCACGAAGCGATGGATCACGCTCGGCACCGGCATCACCTTCGAGGAGGACATCCTCGTCGTCGATGACGACACGAGGCGTTTCCAGTACTCCATCGTGAACAACCTGCTCATCAAGGACCACTTCGGCACGCTCGACGTCCTCGATGACGGTCACGGCCACAGCATCGTGACGTACCAGACGCAGTGCACACCGAACGTCCTTGCGTTGGTCACCGCCGGGGCGTCCGGCGAGGGCCTGCGGAAGGCAAAGCAGATACTCGAAGGAGACAAGTGATGGGCCGCAGGATCCTCTTCATCACCACCGACCAACAGCGGTTCGATTCGCTCGGCTGCAACGGCGGCACCATCGCTCGCACGCCGAACATCGACAGGCTCGCCGCTGACGGCATCAACTACACACGGGCCCACCCGCAGAACGTGGTGTGCATGCCGTCGCGCAGCACGATGATCACCGGACAGCACGTCGCAACACACGGTGTGTGGATGAACGGCGTGCCGTTGCCGGAGGACGCACCCAGCATCGCAATGACCCTCCGCCAGGCCGGGTACAAGACCGCGTTGGTCGGCAAGGCGCATTTCGAACCCTTGCTCGACCCGTTCCTCCGTTTCGCGGAGAACCGAATGGGGCGTGACGGCGCATTCGCCGAGTGGGTCACGTTGCCTGACGGCAGCAGTGTGCCGCACCGTGGTTTCGACCACATGGAGTTCGCCGGTCACGGTGCCGCGGGCAACCTGCACTACGTGGGATGGCTGCGCGAGAACCACCCCGACACCATCGCGAAGTTCGTCCCGAACCTCGATGCCGACCTTGAGGTCACCACCGAGCCCGGCGGCGACACGGGTGCGGTGCAGGTGCGCAACACGAACGACATCAACCGCGAGTGGTACCACACCGACTGGGTCGCCGACCGCACGATCGCCTGGCTCGACTCGCTCGAGCAGGACGACGACTGGTTCTGCTGGATGTCGTTCCCCGACCCGCACCACCCGTGGGACCCGCCGAAGAGCGAACTGCACCGCGTCGACTGGCGCGAGCTCGACCTGCCGGCCGGGTACATCGCCGATACCGACGAGCGCGAGCGCGTCCTCGCCGACAAGCCCGCCCACTGGATGGGTTGGTACAACGGCACGTTCGTGTCGAACTACGAGGCACCGTTGAAGTGGGTGCCGGCCACGCTGCAGCCGGACAACATCCGTGAGATCAACGCAATGGTCCACGTGAAGAACGAACTGATCGACGAGGCAGTCGGTCGCGTGCTCGCCGGCATCAAGGCACGCGGCTGGGAGGACGACGTCGACATCGTGTTCACCACCGACCACGGCGAGATGCAGGGGGACTTCGGTTTCCTCTTCAAGGGTCCGTACCACGTGGACGCCCTGATGCGTCTCCCCCTCATCTGGAAGCCGGCGAAATCGGCCGGTGTCTCGCCGGCCACGGTGTCGGCACCTGTCGGCCACGTGTCGTTGGCCGCGACGTTCGCCGCGATCGCCGGCCTTCCGCAACCCGATTACGCCGAGGCACCGGCACTCCCCGTGAACGACTCCGATGCCCGGTCGCGCGGCTTCGAGCGCGTGCTCACGGAATGGGACAGCATCCTCTTCGGCAAGAAGGTGGGCGTTCGCACCATCTTCCGCGACAACTGGACATGCTCGGCAATGCTTCCGGGCACCCTCCACGACGGCACGGAGGGAGAACTGTACGACCATTCGAACGACCCGCTCCAGCGCGTGAACAGGTGGAACGACCCGTCCGTGCGGTCGCTGCGCGACGACATGCTCTCTGACATGTGGGCGAACCTGCCCTCCCCGGCGATGCCACGCCGCGAATGCGACGCGCCCGTCTGATCAGTCGTTGCCGTCGAGGGTGACGACCGGGCCGTACAGGTCGGGGCGTCGGTCACGGAAGATCCCCCACGAGAGGCGCAGTTTCTCGAGTTCGGCTCGGTCGAAGTGCGCCACGAGCACCGCGTCCCCGTTCCGTCCCGCCTCGGCAACCTTCGCACCCGTGTTGTCGGCGATGAACGACGAGCCGTAGAACGTGAGTTCCGTCTGCTCGCCGGTCTCCACGCCGTACCGGTTGGCGGCGACGACCGGCAACAGATTCGCGCCGGCGTGGCCCTGCATCACGCGTTGCCAGTGCCCACTGGAATCCCACGACGGATCGGGCGGCTCGCTGCCGATGGCCGTGGGGTACAGGATGCACTCGGCGCCATGCAGAGCCATGACGCGTGCTGCCTCGGGGAACCACTGGTCCCAGCAGATTCCGAGACCGACACGACCGTGTGCGGTGTCCCACACACGGAAACCCGTGTCACCCGGGGCGAAGTAGAACTTCTCGCTGTAGCCGATGCCGTCGGGAATGTGGCTCTTGCGGTAGGTGCCGAGCTGCGACCCGTCGGCGTCGACCATGACGACGGTGTTGAAGAGCGCATTGCCGGCACGCTCGAAGATGCTGAGGGGAAGAACGACACCGAGCTCACGGGCAAGTGCCGAGAAGCGTGCCACCGTCGGATGACCCTCGACCGGCAGTGCCCGCTGCAGGTGTTTCGCATCGACGTCCTTGCAGAAGTAAACGTCCTCGAACAACTCGGGAATGAGGATTATTCGCGCACCCTGTGCCGCGGCCTCGCGCACGAAGCGTTCGGCAGTTGCGAGGTTCTCGTCGACATCCGCGGACATCGACATCTGGATGGCACCAAGTGACAGCGACATGCGAACACTCTACGGA
>JBEDDY010000072.1:0-3967 GCA_041176025.1 Actinomycetota bacterium
CGGAGTGCACCACCGTGGGCGAGGGTACGGGTAGGGCGCCTCGCCAGTTGCGGGGCGTGCCACGGCCGGCGTGCACGCGCTCCTCTGCCGCACGCGCGTCACAGAGATCCACCATGTCGACCGCGATGCGCTCGTACTCCCCCGATGCGTCGCGGCCGCCCGACCACTGCGGCACGGTGACGGCGATACCCGCACCGGCGGCGACAGCGAGACTGACCGCACGTGCGGCACGCTCTGCGTTCTGCTGGTGGCCTCCCCACAGCAACGGCTGGTCCACCAGGACGTCACGGCACTCGAGCGGCGTGACCACCACGCGCACGACACCCGAGGTCACGGTGCCGGATGATTCGTCCTGGCCCTCGGGCACGGTCAGCCAGCCGTCCAGCTGCCACGCGAGTCGCTGCGCCACGGCCGGTGCGGAGAACCCCCGTGGTTCCACCCAGATGCGCTCGGTCACGTCTGCGTGGTCGGTCTCGCACGTGACGAGCACGCGCACGCACTGCCGGCCGGTGTTCGACACCGCACCCATCGCATCGTCGATGCAGGCACGCGCCATGCCCACCACGTGGCGCACGTCCACCAACGGCGACTCGAAGTCGACGGCGCGCACGATGTCGGGCGGCGGCGCACCGGGATCGAGCAGCATGGTGTCCGACCCCGTGACGAGGCGGTGGACGGCGCGACCGTCGATGCCGAAGCGTTCGATCAACGCCTTCTCGCCGATGGCCGACAGTGCCGCACACGTGCGCAGGCCGAGCCGCGAGAACAGATCGACGACGTCCTCCGGGACGGCGGCGAGACGGTGCAGCGCGCCGACGGGCAGGGCGTCGATGAACTGCTGCGTGATGGACGAGTCGATGATGCAGGGCCGGCCACGGCCGGCCGCCATGTGCGCCGCCGCCATGGCGGCGAACCGGGAGTCGGCGACTCCGATGCCGAAACAACCGGGGTCGACACCGGTCACGAGTGACTGCACCATGCGCACCACCTGTTGCTCACCACCGAAGTAGCGCGACGGCCCGCGTGACGAGAACACGAGACAGCCGGGCTCGGTGACCTCCACGAGCGGCGACACCGTGGTGACCGCGCGCACGATGCGTTCGTATGTGCGGAAGGAATGCTCGGGGCCGTGGATGCCGTGCTCGGCATGCCACTGCGGGTGGACGACGACGATGCTGCGCATCAGACTGCGGCCACGCCGCCCGCAGCCGAGGGAAGAAGGACGGTGACACCGCGCGAACCCGGCATGCGCCTGCCCTCGGCCGTGACACGCACCGTGCGTTCCGTTGCGCACGCACCGAACGACCATGACTGCGTGCGGGCCGTGAACTGCGCGTCCACCGGGAAGCCGGAGAGGTTGCCGTGCGCGATCAGCACCGCGCCCTGCGCCTTCACGCGCGATGCCACCTTGCGCGCATCGGCCGCGGAGCACACGGGGTCGCGCACGACCATGATGTCGATGCCCTCGGCGAGCGCACCGACGACACGGCCCCACGACGATGAACGGTCGGTGTCGATGCACACGATGCGTTGCAGAGCGACACCGTGCTCGTGCGCGGCGCGCAGGCCGGCGTGCGGCATGTCGACGAACGCGCACCACGCACCGTCGGCGGTGGCGGCAGCGACCAGCGCGTAGACGAGCGACGCGGAGGCATCACCCGTGACGCCGTAGAAACGGCCGCGCTCGAGTCCCAGCAACGGAAGCACCGGGGCGAGCGGGGCGACGACGGGAAGCGCGCGGTGCTCACCCGTGCGCGCGAGAAGGTCCGCCGCTGTGTCGAATCCGGTGGGCAGTGCCATGTCGGTATCGTACCGAACATATGTTCGGTGGTTTCCGGCCGACCCCGGACGGGGTCACAAGAAAAGAGGGATCAGCCCTGCTTGGCCAGCCAGCGCTCGCGACCGAGGCGGCTGCGCTCCCACAGGTGTGCGGGCACGCGCGGGTCCAGACCGGACGCTGCGTCACCCGCGGGTGCGGCAGCTGCCGCAGGCTCTGCGGCTGCGGGAACCTGGGCCATCAGTTCCTCGACCGACGGCGGCTCCATGCCGGGCTTCCAGTACTGGTAGAGATCGCGCACGATGCCATCAAGGCCCGCCTGCGACGCACCACCGGAGAGGGTCGCGGTCACGATGTTGCCGTACACGTGGACGCTCGCCACCTGGCCGGACTCGAAGAGACGGCGCGCCAGCACGGCGGCCGGACGCGGGCCCCTGGCCTCGCTTGCGCTCGCAAAGGACTCGTGGCCCTGGCCCGTGAGCGACCGGTTGGTCTCGAAGCGCACCACGGTGGATGCGACGCCTGGCCTCTGTTCGACTGCAACGGGTTGACCCATGAAAACGAGGCTAGTCGCAGGCCCCTCGCCTCGCCCATTATTCGGCCCCGCAGGTACGGTACGGGGAACGAAAATCTGACCGGTCACCCCCGGCCGGTCCCAGGGGAATTCGGAGAATCACATGGCTGACATCACTCTTGAACAGTTCGAGAAGGAAGCACTCGCATGGCTCGAGGCGAACGCCGAGCGTCGCCCCGTGGAGAAGGCATTCGTCTGGGGCGAAGGTGCCGACAACTTCTACCGCGAGAAGGACCGCGCGGAGGAAGCAAAGAACGCAGAGGCCGCCAAGGCATGGCGCCAGAAGAAGTTCGACGCCGGCTACGGCTGGATCAGCGGACCGAAGGAACTCGGCGGCCGCGAGCTGCCCGGCAACTTCGACCGTGCGTTCAACCAGCTCGAGTCCATGTTCCGCGTGGCTGACCAGAGCGCATTCTCGATCAGCCTCGGCATGGTCACTCCCACCATCTACGCGCACGGTTCGCAGGCCGCGAAGGACGCCTACGTCAAGAGGCTGTGGCGCGGCGAGATGATCGCATGCCAGTTGTTCTCCGAGCCCGGCGCCGGTTCGGACCTCGCCTCGCTCACCACGAAGGCCGAGAAGGACGGCGACGAGTGGGTCATCACCGGCCAGAAGGTCTGGACCACCGGTGCGCACTACTCCGACATCGGCGAGATCATCGCCCGCACCGACTGGGACCTGCCGAAGCACAAGGGTCTCACCGGTTTCATCGTGGACATGAAGGACCCGAAGGTCGACATCCGCCCGCTGAAGCAGATGACCGGCGGTGCGTCGTTCAACGAGATCTTCTTCAACGAGGTGCGCGTTCGCGACGACCACCGTCTCGGTGACGTGAACAACGGCTGGAACGTTGCCCTCACCACGCTCATGAACGAGCGTGCGTCGATCGGCGCCAGCAACTCGGGTGACTCGAACCTGTTGACCCGCGTCACCGCGATGGTGAAGCACTACGGTCTCGACTCCGACCCGTTGATCCGCATCCAGCTCGCCGACCTCATCATGAGCTACCGCGTGGCGGCCATGAACTCGGGCCGTGCGGCGGCGAAGATCAAGCGCGGCCAGCTGCCCGGACCGGAGATGTCGATCACCAAGATGGCGCTCGTGAACAACCAGGCGAAGCTCGTGAAGTTCCTGTCCCACACCCTCGGGCCGAAGCTCATCGCGGACAGCGGCGAGTGGGGCACCTACGCGTGGGCGAACTTCGTTCTCGGCACTCCCGGTCTTCGCATCGCGGGCGGCTCGGACGAGGTCATGCGCAACATCACCGGCGAGCGCGTGCTCGGTCTGCCGAAGGACCTCGGCATCGACTCCGTGTCGCCGTTCCGCGACATCAAGGTCTCGAAGTAACCGCCGCCTCGGTCAGACGCCGAGGTTCCAACTGGTGCGGTGGTACCTGGTGACCCCGTGCGTCCTGATCGCCTCGGTGTGCACCGCCGCGCCGTAACCCTTGTTGCCCTCCCAGCCGTACTGGGGGTGCTCGGCGTGCAGGCGGGTCATCAACGCGTCGCGTTCCACCTTTGCGATCACGCTCGCGGCGGCCACTGACGCGCAGTCCTGGTCGGCCTTGATGCGCATGATGACGCGCGGGCCGGCTTGCTCCTCCACCAGGAACGGT
>JBEDDY010000073.1:0-3578 GCA_041176025.1 Actinomycetota bacterium
TTCTGTACCTGGCGGTCATCCACCACGTCGCGATCACGTTCAACATCCCCGTCGCCGCGCAGCTCGACATGCTCGCCGACCTCGCGCCGGAGATCGTGATCGAGATGCCGCATGCGGATGACCCGATGGTGCGCAAGCTGCTCGTCAACAAGCGCACCGGGATCCACGACGACTTCAACCTGGATGAGTTCGAGCGTCTGCTCCGCGAGCGTTTCGAGGTGAAGTCGAAGCTCCTGCTCTCGAGCGGCACCCGCACGATCTTCCACGCCGTGCGCCGGGCCTGAGCCCGGGGGAGACCTGCGCCGGTCCCGATAGCATCGGCTCAGTGTCCCGTCCGCGGGGCACTTGGCGACGTGGCGGAATGGTTTACGCAGCGGCCTGCAAAGCCGTTTATCCGAGTTCGATTCTCGGCGTCGCCTCCAGTGCGCGCACCCCGGGCAGGTTTGGCCTACCGTTTCCTGCCGTGACGAACAGCGGCTCATCCACGGCAACCATCCTCTTCGACCGTTTCCGGCTCCTCTTCTCCTCGATCCCCGTGGTCGCGGTGGTGCTGGTCGTGCGCTTCCTCGTGCAGGAGGTGTGGGACATCGGCGAGGTCGCCACGTTCGGCGAGATCGGGTCGGTCATCACTGGTGTCACCTTGATCCTCGGTTTCATGCTCGGTGGGGTGCTCGCCGACTACAAGGAGTCCGAGCGGCTCCCGGCGGTCGTCGCAGTCGGTCTCGGGGGATTCCAGTCCGCTTGCGTGCTCGCCCTCACCGCGAAGGACCAGGACCACGTGTGGGCAACGTCGCGAGTCGCTGCGGTCGGGGAGGCAGTCCATGGATGGCTGCTGGGGCAGCGCACGGACGCCGAGATGTGGGCGGCGCACGCGGATCTCTCGAGGCTCGTCACCGATGTCGAGAAGGCCGGCGGCGGCACCCACTACCTGGGACGGATGATGACGGTGAACGGCGAACTGACTGCGACGCTCAACCGCATCGCGGTCATCCGCAACACTTCGTTCGTGCAGTCGGGGTACGTGCTCATGACGTTCCTCGTCTTCATCCTGCAGCTCTCGCTCGCCGTCGTCACCTTTCCGTCGACGGTGATGTCGTGGATCGCTCCGTCGGTGCTGAGCCTCGCGTACGCGTACCTCTTGCTTCTCGTGCGTGATCTCGACAACCCGTTCGGCCACGGTGACAACGACGGCCACGGCAGCGGGGCGGACGTGGACATCTCGCCGGTCGCCACGGCGGCTGCCGCGCTTCGTCGCGCCGTCTGAGACCCGAATCGGGCCCGGCTCAGATCCGGTTGACCGGGATGCGCCTCTTGTCCTCGCGGTGCCCGTTCGTCTTCACGCGGATCTCGAGGATGCCGTCGCGGTACGTCGCCTTCACATCGTCGGCGCCGGCCCGGCCGTCCAGGTGGACCGCCCGGTGGAGGTGGCCGTACGAGAACTCGGACCTCAACCGGCCCGTCTCTGACTTCTCGGCCCTCCGCTCGCGGGTGATTTCGATGTTGAGCACGTTGTCGTCGACGGTCAGCGAGACGTCCTTTTCCGGGTCGATGCCCGGGATCTCGGCGCGGATCACGCGGTGGTGGTCCGAGTCGAACTCCTCGATGCGGATGTCCGAAGTCGGCCCCAGCAGTTCCATCTTCGGGGGCCAGAAGCCCACAGGCCAGGTGGGGAAACTGGCCGGCCAATCCAGCAGTGGCCTCATTAGTGTGTTCCTGCTCATGTCGTGTTCCTTTCGTCAGGGGACGGTCCGACGGTAGAAAGCGGTGCGGCGGAAGTGAAGACCCGGCGTACCGAAGGGTAGGTGCGTCACCCGCGGGCCGGCACAAGTTCTCAAGCGTGGTGCCGATGATTGGCGACTGCAAGAAACCCTTGTCCCTGTTCAGATTTTCCGAAAATCACCCCTGTGCCGAACGTGACACGGGTGTGACTTTCGTCTACATTGGCGGGACGTCGCCACCGGGCGGCACACCTATGGGGGGTAACCAACATGACATCAAGAAGGAAGAGGTGGGGAGCAGCAGTCGCTGTCGCAGTCGCGGCGTCGGCAATGGCGACCACCACCCAGGCCGCAGGCGCCAAGCCAGCCGCATCGAAGATCGGCGGTGACATCTCCCTGGGCATCTTGAACACGATCTCGGGCTGGTGCTTCGCGAACGCACTCACCGGTGACGCGCTCGGTGCGACCAGGATGGTCTACGAGAGCCTCGTGGAGCGCGACTCCACGGGCAAGTTCATCCCGCATCTCGCCTCCAAGTGGGAGTCTTCAGAGGGCGGCAAGGTGTGGACCTTCACGCTCCGTCCGAACATCAAGTACTCGAACGGCGAGGAGTTCAACGCGGCGTCAGTCAAGCAGAACCTCGACATCGGTCGTGGCCTCACCTCCGCACCGGGCTTCAACTCGCGGTACGCGTCCACCGGCATCGGTATCAACGCGAACCTGATGTCGGTCGACGCGGTCGACAACCTGACCGTGAAGATCACGCTCGAGCGCCCTGACAACGACTTCCTCGGTCTCATGTACCGCGCGGGTCGCTACGTCATGCGTGCCCCAGCGCAGATCGCGGACCCGAACACCTGCGCCACCAACGGCATCGGTACGGGACCGTTCAAGATCCAGTCGTACAACCCGAACGAGCTCGTGGTCGTGCGCAACCCGAACTACTGGCGCAAGGACGCAGCCGGCACGCAGCTGCCGTACCTGAACTCGATCACCGTCGTGGTCGTGAAGGAAGCCTCGCAGCGCGCTGCGGCACTGCGCCGCGGCAACCTCGATGCCGCGTCGTTCACCACCGGTGAGTCCACGTTCGTCCTCGACCTGCGCAAGCGCAAGAGCGCCGTCACGGAGTACGCCGGAAAGGCCGGCTCGTGGGGCCAGTGGGTGCCGAACCAAGGCAAGGCAGGCTCGCCCTTCAAGTACCAGAACTGCCGTCTCGCAGCGGCGTTCGCGGTCGACTGGAAGACGTACAACAAGGTCCGCTTCAAGGGCCTCGGCGTGCACTCCGGCTCGATCGTGGGTACTGACCACATCATGTTCAGCCGCAGCGGCGCGCCCACCTACAACGTGGCGAAGGCCAAGGAGTACGTGGCGAAGTGCAACACCGACCTCGGCTCGGCGGCACCGTTCAAGCTCACGCTGTACGCGGACACCAGCACCTCCTCGCTGAACAACACCAAGGAAGTGCAGAAGTACCTCGAGGCTGCCGGCATCCAGATGAACCCGATCTTCCAGGCCGAGTCGGCCGTGCTGATCGCATCCATCTACCGCGGTGGCGGCAACCTGTACGATTTCGCCGAGGGCACCCCGGCCGAGGGTCCGGGTTCGGGCTACGTTCTCCCGTTCTTCGTGACGGGCGCGTTCCCCGCGAACTCGACGAACCCGATCGCCAAGACTCCTCTCGGCGCCGGCTACAACAGGGTCATCGCACTCGGCAACCACAGCGACACACAGGTGGACAACCTCCTGTATGCAGCACAGGCCGAGACGAATGCGGCGGCGCGCAAGAAGAAGTTCCAGGAGGCAACGGCGTACATGCAGTCGACCGGAATGCTCATCCCGACCATTCACACCGCCACGTAC
>JBEDDY010000074.1:0-3081 GCA_041176025.1 Actinomycetota bacterium
GTGAGCGCGATTTCCGTCAGGGAGTTCAGGCGGACCGCGTGCTTCAGCATGACGGTGTCGCACCACCCGGTGCGACGACGACGACCGGTGACCGTGCCGAACTCGCGTCCGATGTCCACCAACTTCTCCCCGAGTTCGTCGGTCAGTTCGCTGGGGAACGGTCCCATGCCGACTCGCGTGGTGTACGCCTTCGCGATTCCCACCACACGGTCGATGTGGCGCGGGCCGAGTCCTGTGCCGACCGATGCACCACCGGCCACCGGGTTCGACGACGTCACGTACGGGTACGTGCCATGGTCGATGTCGAGGAACGTGGCCTGTGCGCCCTCCAGGAGAATCCGCGCACCGGACTCGCGCGCCTCGTGCAGCAGGCTCACCGTGTCGGCAACATACGGAACGAGTCGTTCCGCGTATGCGACGAACTCGGCCACGACCTTCTCCGCATCGAACGGCTCGCCGCCGACGTCGGCGACTTCCTTCGCGGCGGCAGTCGCACGCTCGCGCAGCTTCATCTCGAACATGCGCGGGTTCAACACTTCACCAACGCGGATGCCGGAGCGCTTGACCTTGTCGACCATCGCCGGACCGATGCCCTTCAGGGTGGTGCCGATCTTCGCGTCACCGCGTGCCGACTCGAGCGCGGCATCGATCGACTGGTGCCACGGGAAGATCAGGTGGGCCAGGCTCGACACCTTCAGACGGTCGGCAGAGACGCCGCGTGACTCGAGCGAGTCGATCTCGCGGAACAAGGTCGGCAGATCGACGACGACACCGTTGCCGATGACGGGTGTGACGGTGTCGTACAGGACGCCACTGGGGGTGAGCTGCAGTGCGTACTTCTGGTCCCCAACGACGACGGTGTGACCGGCATTGTGACCGCCCTGGTACCGGACGACGAACTGGTTGTCGGCGGCGAGTAGGTCGATGACCTTGGCCTTGCCTTCGTCACCCCACTGGGTGCCCACTACAACAGTGACGGTCATGAACGCTCCCCTTTCGGAACGTGACTGAACTCTAGCGGTGAATGGAAACCAATCGGCCCGAAACGGGGTCCCACGGTAGGTTTCGTGCCATGGCAAACGTGTTGCGGCGCATGGAGTGGACGGCGATGTCCCCCGACCAGCGCGACGCACTGTGCCGTCGAGGCCTGGACGACATCTTCGACCCGGCTCTGCGTGAGTCGATCGGTGCGCTCATCGAGGACGTGCGCACCCGCGGTGACCGGGCAGTCTGTGATGCGCTCGCCCGGTTCGACGGCATCACCCTGCGTCCCGACCAACTGAGGGTCACCGCGAACGAGATTGCCTCCGCCACGATCGACCCTGCCGTCGAGGCGGCGATCATCGACGCCATCTCCCACCTGCGTGCCTTCAACGACGAGTTGATGGAACGGGCGTCGGACTGGCAGATCGAGATCGAGAACGGTCTCGTCGCCGGCGAGAAGATCAGCCCGATTGCCAGCGTCGGCCTGTTCGTGCCGAGCGGCAAGGCCAGTTACCCGTCGGTCGCCTACCAACTGGGCGTTCCCGCCATGGTCGCCGGTGTTCCGAACGTGGTTCTCGTCGTCCCGCCGGTTCCCGGCGGCAACGGCGAGGTCGACCCTGCCGTGCTCGTGGTGTGCCGTCTTCTCGGCATCACGAACGTGTTCCGCATCAACGGACCGGCCGGCATTGCCGCCCTTGGTTTCGGAACGGAATCAATCCCTCGCGTCCGCAAGGTCGTCGGTCCGGGGAGTCCCGCGGTCACCATCGCACAGGTCGAGATGCAGCGCCACGGACTCGCCACCATGATGCTGCTCGGTCCCACGGAGAGCCTGGTGCTCACCGACCACACCGCCGACCCGGTGCGCCTCGCCGCCGACCTCTTGATCGAGGCCGAGCACGGCACGGATTCCACCGTCGTTCTCGTCACGCCGTCGGCCGAACTCGTCGATCTCGTCGACGACGAACTCGAACGGCAGCTGGCCGACCTGCCGCCTGTGCGTGCCGACGCCGCCCGCGCGTCACTGGGCGTGAACGGCGGGGCGGTGATCACCGACAACATGAACGACGCGGTTGACGTCGCCAACACGTTCGCCGCCGAGCACCTGCAGGTGATCGTCGACCCGCGCCACGAGGAGGCGGTCGTCGATGCACTCGTGAACGCCGGGGAGATTCTCATCGGCCAGGACACACCGTTCAGTGCCGCGAACTTCGTGATCGGCTGCCCGGCATCGCTGCCGACGAGCGGTTTCGCTCATGTCTCGTCGGGCATCACGGTCGAGGCGTTCCTGAAGCGAACCGCAGTCGCGCGGGCAAATGAGTCGGCGCTGCGGCGCATGTCGAACAGCATCGTCGCGCTCGCCGATCACGAGGGTTTCCCCGCTCACGGCAACGCCATCCGTCGCCGTTTCGGCTGATCCTGCCGTCAGCCCCCGAGAATCCGGCGCCGGCCGTCGGCGTGCTCGGTGTCAGAGATGATTCCCCTGGAGCGGAGGTCATCCAGTTCGGCCAGGCGTTCTTCGATCGACGGCCCCTCCACGATCTTCCCCTTCGCCATTCGTGCGGCAATCTCGGCCTGCGCGGTGATGGGGTCGACACCACGTGCCTTCATCACGCGCCAGTTGCGCACGAGTGAGTACATCACGAAGACGAACACCACACCGATGAAGACGGGGATCACCGTGAAGAAGACCTTGAACATCGCGGGGTTCTCGGCTGCTGACATCATGTCGACACCGTAGCAACGGCCGTGTTCGTGGCGCTCAGACCGGTATGTCACCGAGAACGGTGACACGGTGGCCGTACCTGCGGTGTGGCCAGTAATCCCAGATCGCGCGGTGCTGCGCACACCGGTTGTCCCACATCGCGATGGAGTTCGCCTGCCACGTGAAGCGCACCTGAAAATTCGGGTGCTCCATGTGGTCATACAGGTAGCCGAGGATCGCATCGCTCTCGTCGCGGGGGACACCGTCGATGTGGGTGGTGAACGCGCGGTTCACGAACAGGCCCTTGCGGCCGGTCTCCGGGTGCGTGCGCACGACGGGGTGCTTCGCACGGGGGTACGTGGGCTTGTCGGCGACTCCCGTGTACAGGCCGCGGT
>JBEDDY010000075.1:0-4073 GCA_041176025.1 Actinomycetota bacterium
AGTTCGACGAATGAGTAGCCACGCCGGCGCAGGGCATGGCCGACCAGACCGGGATCGGTGTCGTCCCTATTACCGATCAAGGCCGCGCGCACGACCACTACGGTAGGTGGCTCATGGGTGCCTCACACGCTTCCGGCGACCCGATTTCGCCCGAGTCCGTGCGTGCAGCACGAGATGCCGGCCTCGGCGTGGTCAAGCACACTCCCGTCACCGAGTCCGCCGCGCTGTCGGACATGTGCGGCGGATCCGTCGTCCTGAAGGCCGAGAACCTGCAGCGCACCGGGTCATTCAAGATCCGCGGTGCCATGAACAAGATCGCGACCCTCGGCGACGCTGCGGCCTCCGGGGTCGTCGCCGGCAGCGCCGGGAACCACGCGCAGGCGCTCGCGTTCGCCGCGCGCAAGCGCGGTGTGCCGTGCGAGATCTTCGTTCCCTCCGGTGCGTCACTGTCGAAGATGGAATCGGTCCGCTCCTACGGTGCCACGCTCAGCGAGGGTGGTGACACGCTCGACGCCGCCGTGTCGCGCGCCCGCGAACGCGCCGCCGAGACCGGCATGAATTTCTGCCACCCGTTCGACGACCCGGCCGTGATGGCGGGCCAGGCGACACTCGGACTCGAACTGCTCGAGGACATCAGCGACCTGTCCACCGTGCTGATCCCACTCGGTGGTGGCGGTCTCACCGGCGGCGTCGCGTGGGTGCTGAAGCAGGCCAATCCTTCCATCAGGGTCATCGGTGTGCAGGTGCGCGCGTGCGCGCCGTACGCGGACATGCCGCCTGTCGACGGACCGATCGTGACGCTCGCCGACGGCATCGCGGTGAAGTGGCCCGGTGAGGTGACACGACCCGTCGTCGAGAAGTGGGTCGACGAGATCGTCGTGGTGGAGGAGGATTCCGTCGCCGACGCCATGGTGTTGTTGATGGACCGGAGCAAGCTGTACGTGGAGGGCGGCGGTGCTGTCGGCGTGTCCGCGCTGATCAGCGGTGTCGTGACGCCCGCAAGATCCGGGTCGACGTGCGTCGTTCTGTCGGGAGGCAACGTCGACCTCGGGGTCGTTCCCGGTCTCATCCGGCGCAACGAGACGAAGGCCGGACGGCGACTCATCGTGTTCGCGCGCATCTCCGACAGGCCGGGCGGCCTTGCCGGCCTGTTGTCACTCTTCGCACGGAACGGCGCCAATCTCGTGGAGGTCGAACACGTCCGCGAGGGCGTCGACCTTCACGTGCGCGAGACCGGCGTGCAGGCCGTTCTCGAGGTGCGCGGCACGGAGCATGCCGACGCCGTCATTGCCGCCGCACGTGCAGCCGGTTACGGCATCGAACGCATCGAGACACGATGACCCCGCCGCTCATTGCCATACCCGGCCGGCGAAGCGACGAGGCGAAGGCGATGCGCACTCCCGTGGTCGCGGCCGGTCGTTTCTACGTCGATGCGATCCAGCGCGCGGGCGGCATCCCCGTGGTGATCCCGCCGAACGAGGACGAATCAGCCGTGCGCGAGACCATCGACCGCTGCGACGGCATGGTGCTGCTCGGCGGCGGTGACGTGGACCCGCGCAACTACGGCCAGACCGAACGGGCCCGCCTGTTCGGTGTGAACCCTTTCCTCGACGGTTTCGAGATCAACGCGGTGCGCCATGCCCTCTCGGTGGACATGCCGGTGCTCGCCATCTGCCGTGGGCACCAGGTGCTGAACGTGGCGCTCGGCGGCACGCTCGTGCAGCACCTCGAGAACTTCGAGGAACACCGCGGTGTGCTGCACCCGGTCAGCATCGTCGCCGACTCCCGCGTGGCGGCGGCGATGGGCACCACCGAACCACTCGCGATGTCGTACCACCACCAGGCAATCGACTCGCCGGCGGGGTCACTTCGCATCGTCGCGACCGCATCCGACGGCACGATCGAGGCCGTGGAGCACCTCGAGAAGCGCTGGGTGGTCGGTGTGCAGTGGCACCCCGAGGACACGGCGCACGACGACCCGGCGAACCAGGGACTCTTCGACGCCGTCGTGGAAGCCGCGCGCCACTGACGGCCGCGGCGCAGACCCCCGCTCAGTCGGTCAGCGGTTCTTCCATTCGGGCTGGCGTTTCTCGGCGAACGCCGTTGCGCCCTCCTTTGCGTCCTCGCTGCTGAAGACCTTCGCGGTTGCCTCGCGCGCCTTCTCGGTGCCCGGCTGGCCGAGTTCGTCCCACATCAGTTCCTTCGTCCAACGGACGGCGATGGGACCGTTCACGGTGACACGTGCGGCAAGTGCCTGTGCGGCGGTGATCAGTTCCTCGCGCGGGACCACCTGGTTGATGAGACCGAGTTCCATCGCGCGCTGCGGCGTGATGGGATCACCGGTGAGTCCCATCTCCAGTGCGACCGCCAGCGGGATGCGGCGCGGGAGGCGCGTGCCCCCGCCCGCCGCGTACAGCCCGCGCTTCACCTCGGGGATGCCGAAGCGCACGCCGTCGACCGAGACCACCATGTCGCACTTCAGGACCAGTTCGAACCCACCGGCCAGCGCATGGCCGTTCACCGCGGCAATCAACGGCTTCTTGCACGTGTCGAGCGCGTTCATGCCCGCACCGATCTTGTCCACGCCCACACCTGACGCGAACGCCTTCAGGTCCATCCCCGCACAGAAGATCTTCTCCCCTGCGCCGGTGAGGATGACCGCACGGACGTCGTCGTCCTCGGCACGCTTGAAGGCGGCGATCAGGCCCTCGCCCACCTCGGCGTTCAGGGCGTTGCCGGCCTCGGGACGGTTGATGGTGACGGTGAGGACGTTGTCCTTGAATTCTGTGAGAACTGACATGTGCGACAGAGTACCGACACCGTCAGCCGCGCGGCGAAGCAACGGCGATGAGGTTCTTCCCCGGGCCGCGGCGACCGGACAGACGCGACACGAGACGCGAGACCGGGATGATGACCCTGTCGTAGAGACCCACCGCGGTGCCACCGAGCGTGGTGCGCCTCATCACCCTGTAGGACAGCCAGTACGGGAGAATCCCCACCGCGTCGAAGTTGTGCACCGTGTCGACCGTGAACCCTGCGCGCTCGAGAACCGAGACGATCTCGGCGCGACGGTACCGACGGAAGTGACCGGACACCTCGTCCATCGTGCCGTACAGAGACGGCATCGCAGGGACGAAGATGACCACGTTCCCGCCCGGCGCGAGGTGCCTGCGGGTCTCGACGAGTTCGCCGATGTCGTCCCCGATGTGCTCGAGCACGTTCACGTAGAGCGCCGTGTCGAACTTCCCGTGTGCCGGCAGGCCGGACAGGACGCAGTTGTGCGTCTCTGCGCCCGGTGTTCGTTCGTGGATCCGCGCGAAGAGACCCGGGTCCGGTTCCAGTGCCGTGACGGTGCGGCCCCGTTGCAGGAGCTGCTCCGTGATGAGTCCGAGTCCCGCCCCGACCTCCACCACGCGCGGGCCGATGTGCGGTGACAACTCGTCGAGGATGATGCGGGTGGACGTCGGCGTGTTCGCGAGAACCTCGAGTTCCCGCGAGGCGTTGTACTCCTGCGGCGACGCGCCGCCGTGGGAGGCACCGAGGAATCCCTTCTCGCGGCGGGCGACCATCCCCGAGACCGAACGGATGACCGGAAGGTCGCGCACCGCGCGCGTCACCTGGCCTGCCTTCAGGTTCGAGTCACCACCGAGACGGGGCCGGAAGATGATCGGCGTCTCGATCACCGCGAGCCCGCGGGCGTTCGCGATGGAGATCGCCGCGCCGAAGAACGAGAACCCCGTGAAGCCGACAAGTTCCCGGCTGATGAGTTCGACGGTCGAGCGGTTGTAGACGCGGAAACTCGTGGTGGGGTCCTTCACGTGCGTCGGCACGCCGGCGAAGTGAAGGGCGAAAGCACTGGCCCGCGACAGGACCCTGCGCACCGGGCTGAGCCCGTAGCACCGGCCACCGCGCGTCCACCGCGACCCGATGGTGATGTCCGCCCCGTGCGCAACGTGGGCGCGGAGCAGGTCACCCATCTGCCGCGCGTCGTGCTGGCCGTCTGCGTCGAGGTTCACGACGTACCCGATGTCCGGGTTCGCGAGCGCTGCGTCGAAACCATGGAGGATCGCACC
>JBEDDY010000076.1:0-4924 GCA_041176025.1 Actinomycetota bacterium
ACCAGGAGGGGCAAGACACGGCAACCGACAACGCTATCGGCGAAAATCCGCTCTGGACAACGGCCAAACAGGCCCCCACGCCTACGGGGCCCCGCCTTGGTGGCGGGCAAAGTACGCCCTCGGCGGGGGGCTAGTCAAGCACCCTCGGGGGCCCTCCCCCGTCCCGGGGGCTGGAAATGGCTGGAAAATGCCAAAAGGCCCGCCCCCGAAGGGACGGACCTCGTGGCCCATCGGACAGATGGTGCGATCGGTGAGCGGCCGGGCCGCCCGGATCACTTGAGCTCGACGGTTGCGCCGGCCTCGACCAGCTTGGCCTTTGCCTTCTCGGCATCGTCCTTGCTGGCCTTCTCCAGGACCGGCTTCGGTGCGCCGTCGACCAGGTCCTTGGCTTCCTTGAGGCCGAGGCTGGTGATCTCGCGGACCGCCTTGATGACGCCGATCTTCTGGGCGCCACCGTCGACGAGAATGACGTCGAATTCGTCCTTCTCGTCCTCGGCTGCCGCGCCGGCGGCTGCACCGCCGGCGACGACGACTGCTGCCGGGGCGGCAGCGGTCACGCCGAACTTCTCTTCGAATGCGTCGAGGAGCTCCTTGAGCTCGATGACGGTGAGGGCACCGATGCCCTCGAGGATGTCTTCCTTGGTGAGTGCCATGGCACTTTCTCCTTAGTGGATTGAGTCTTGTTGTTGTGAATTGTTGGGTGACGAGGGCGGTGGATTACTCCGCCGCTGCCTCGGCTGGTGCTTCCTCGGCGGCCGGGGCGGGAGCCTCGGTTGCCTCGGGAGCGGAATCGGTCGAGTTCTTCTCGTACAGGGCCTTGAGGCCGTACGCCATGTTGCGGGGCAGAGCCTGCAGCAGACCGGCGAACTGGCTCAGCATGGCTTCGCGAGACGGCAGGTCTGCCAGCACGGTGACGTACTTGGCATCGACGACCTTGCCGTTGATGGCACCGCCACTGATGACGAGCAGCGGGTTGGTCTTTGCGAAATCCTTGAGGGCCTTTGCGGTGGCGGCGACGTCGCCATGCACGAATGCAATGGCGGTCGGACCGACGAGCAGAGCGTCGAGGCCCTCGATCTTTGCCTCGCGGGCAGCGAATCGAGCGAGTGTGTTCTTGTAGACGCGGTACTCACAGTCGGCCTTGCGCAATGCGATGCGCAGGTCTGCGAGAGCACCGACGGTCATACCGCGGTATTCGGTGACGATGACCGCATCTGCGGCCTCGATCTTCGAACGCACCTCGGCGACGACGGATTCCTTTTCGGAACGGACAGTTGACATTTCACCTCCCTGGGTGTCCTAGTGGTGTTCGCCCGGGGCGCTCGCATGAAACGAACGCCGCGCCGGGCGGACAACTGTCCGCAGGAATGGAGTCCGCCTGATCAGGTGGGCTTGTCGCCCCTTGGCCGACGAATCGGACCGGATGTCTCTGGCGAGGACCGAGAGATCTGTTGTTGTCTTGGAGCCTAGGGGGTTGTTCTCACAACGCCACCCGGGCGGTTTCTCATTCCGCGTTCGGCTTGAGACGGTTGACGTCAACCTTGACGCCGGGTCCCATCGTCGTGGAAATGGAGATCTTGCGCAGGTACTTGCCCTTGGCTGCGGCCGGCTTCGCGCGCTGCAGTTCGTCGAGGACGGCCCGCAGGTTGGTCTCGAGGTCGGCCTCGTTGAACGATGCCTTGCCGATGCGCACGTGCACGTTGCCGTAGCGGTCGGTGCGGTACTCGACCTTGCCGCCCTTGAACTCGCCGACGGCACGGCCCACATCAGTGGTGACTGTGCCGGACTTCGGGTTCGGCATGAGCCCGCGCGGTCCGAGGACGCGACCGAGACGGCCGATGAGCGGCATCATGTCGGGCGTCGCGATGAGCAGGTCGAAATCCATCATCCCGCCCTCGATCTGCTGGGCGAGGTCGTCCGCGCCGACCATGTCGGCGCCGGCGGTGCGGGCGTCGTTGGCTGCGTCACCGGCGGCGATGACGGCGATGCGGAGCGTCTTGCCCGAACCGGCGGGCAGGGCGACGGTGCCGCGGACGGCCTGGTCTGCCTTGCGCGGGTCGACGCCGAGGCGGACTGCGATGTCGACGGACTCGTCGAACTTCTTCGAAGCGGTCTTCTTCACGATGGACACTGCTTCGGTGGGTGTGTACTGCTGCTCACGGTCGAACAATGCGATCGCGGCCTTGTACTTCTTTGATTCCGGCATGATGCCTCCCTCTCTCCTTTGTGGTTGTTGTGGCTCTGACCCGGCGAGGTGATCCGTTGGTCAAGAGAACGTGTCGCGCGGTGCGCGGGCGGTCAGACGACCTTCAGTCCCATGGAACGAGCGGTGCCGCGGATCTGCTGCTTGGCAGCCTCCAGGTCGTACGCGTTCAGGTCGGGCATCTTGATCTTTGCGACTTCCTCGATGTCAGCCTCGGTGACGGTGCCGGCAACGGTCTTGCCGGGCGTCTGCGATGCCTTCTCGAGACCGGCCTTCTGGCGCAGCAGCACCGGTGCCGGCGGGGTCTTCAGGATGAACGTGAACGTGCGGTCCTCGAAGATGCTGATCTCGACCGGGATGATGGTGCCGGCCTGTGCTTCGGTGGCGGCGTTGTACTGCTTCACGAAGTCCATGATCTGCACACCGTGCGGTCCGAGTGCGGTACCCACCGGCGGGGCAGGCGTTGCCTTGCCCGCGGGGATCTGGATCTTCACGATTGCGGCGAGCTTCTTCTTTGCCATGACTGTCTTTCCTTCTAACGAACCAATTGTGCCTGCGGAATCAGAGCTTTGCGACCTGACCGAAGTCCATTTCGACCAGGGTCTCGCGGCCGAAGATGTTCACGAGGACCTTCAGCTTCATGTGGTCGGCGTTGATTTCGGCGACCGTTCCGTTGAAATCGGCGAACGGGCCTTCCTTCACGCGCACGCTCTCGCCGACCTCGTACTCCATCTTCGGGGCCTTGCGCTTCGGCGCGGCCTCCCCGTCACCCTTGGCCGACAGGAAAGTCTCGACCTCACGGCGTGACAGCGGCGTGGGCTTCTGGTTCTTGTGGGCCTGACCCACGAAACCGGTGACACCCGGGGTGTTGCGGATGCAGAACCATGCCTGGTCATCCATGTGGCAACGGACCAGCAGGTAGCCGGGAAACACCTTCTTCGAGACGGTGGTCTTGCGACCCTGCTTGAACTCGACGACGTCCTCCATGGGGATGACGATCTCGTAGATCGAGTCCTCCATGCCCATGGACTGGATGCGGGTCTTCAGGTTGGCCTCGACCTTCTTTTCGTACCCGCTCTGGCTGTGCACGACGTACCAGCTGCCGGGCTTTGCCCATGCCGGGGTCTCGGTCTCGACTTCCTCGTCGGTCTCGACGTCGGCGTCGGTTCCCTCTGTGAGGTCGAGGACGACATCGGGTTCGATGGCTGCCTGCTCGTTGTTGTCGAATTCGTCGTTCATGTTCAGTCCTTGTAGAGCCAGCCGGAGAAGACACCGAACGCAGCGTCGAGGCCGCCGACGTAGGCGGTGAAGATGACGACGGTGACGAGGACGACGAGCGAGTAGCGGCGCACCTCGGGCCACTTCGGCCACGCCACCTTGTTCATCTCTTCCTTGACCTCGCGCACGTACTGCACGGGGCCGACGCGGTCTTCCTTCGCGCGCTGGGCCTGCGGCTGGGTACGCACGGGGTTGCCCTGTTCGTTCAGGGCTCCCATGCGCTTCAGCGCTCGCTTCTGCTCGCGGTTCAGATCCGTTGACATCTCTTCGTTCTTCTCTTGTGTGTTCTTACTTTGCAGGGCAGGAGGGACTCGAACCCCCGACCGTCGGTTTTGGAGACCGATGCTCTACCAACTGAGCTACTGCCCTAATCGCCCGCCACCGACAGTCCGGTGTGCGGACCGACCTATGGATGAGGTTGCCTAGCGCGTTTCCTTGTGGGTCGTGTGACGACGGTCGCGAGAGCAGTACTTCTTCATTTCCAGACGCTCGCGGTCGTTGATCTTCGACTTCATGGTGATGTAGTTGCGCTCCTTGCACTCGGTGCATTCGAGCGTGATCTTCACGCGCTTGTCGCTCTTTGCCATGACGGCACCTCTTCCCTGGGACTGTTCGTTACTTGATGATCTTGGTGACGCGACCGGCACCAACGGTGCGGCCACCCTCACGGATGGCGAAACGCAGACCCTCGTCCATGGCGATCGGCTTGCCGAGCTCCACGGTCATCGTGACGTTGTCACCGGGCATCACCATCTCGGTGCCGGCCGGCAGGGCGATCGTGCCCGTCACGTCGGTCGTGCGGAAGAAGAACTGCGGACGGTAGTTGTTGAAGAACGGCTTGTGACGGCCGCCCTCCTCCTTCGTCAACACGTACACCTGACCCTCGAAGTTCGTGTGCGGGGTGATCGAACCCGGCGCGCACAGCACCTGGCCGCGCTCCACGTCTTCCTTCTTCGTGCCGCGCAGCAACGCACCGATGTTGTCACCGGCCTGGCCCTCGTCGAGGAGCTTGCGGAACATCTCGACACCCGTGCAGGTCGTCTTCTGCGTGTCACGCAGACCCACGATCTCGATTTCGTCACCGGTGTGGACCTTGCCCTGCTCGACCTTGCCGGTCACGACCGTGCCACGACCCGTGATCGTGAACACGTCCTCGATCGGCATCAGGAACGGCTTGTCGAGGTCACGCTGGGGCTCGGGGATCGCGGTGTCACACGCGGCCATGAGCTCCATGACCTTGTCCTGCCACGCGGTGTCACCCTCGAGAGCCTTGAGAGCCGACACACGCACCACCGGGGCGTCGTCACCGGGGAACTCGTACTCGTTCAGCAGCTCACGCACTTCCATCTCGACGAGCTCGAGGAGCTCCTCGTCATCGACCATGTCGCTCTTGTTGAGCGCCACCACGATGTAGGGAACACCCACCTGACGGGCAAGCAGCAC
>JBEDDY010000077.1:0-12435 GCA_041176025.1 Actinomycetota bacterium
CCTTGAACATCATGGCGTTCGTCATCTGGACGGGGGTCCAGAACATGCCGAACTCGGCGACACGACCGCCGGGGGCGCAGGCCGAGATGCAGAGGTCGACGGTCTCCTGGGTGCAGACGGCATCGAAGGCCACCATGTAGTCGGATGACCTCGGGCGTTCGATGACGCGTGCTCCGAGGGCTTCCGCCGCGGCTGACTGGTGGGGGTGCCGGCTGACGATGTCCACGTCCACGTCCCATGCGCGCAGGGCGGCCACTGCGAGCAGGCCGATGGATCCGGCGCCGACGACCACGACGCGGCTCCCGCGTTCGGGCATGACACGGCGGACACCGTGCAACGAGACGGCGAGCGGCTCGACGAGTGCGGCGTCGACCGGACGCGACGCGGCGGACATGGGGAAGACCCTGGAATGTTCGACGAGCACCCTGTCTGCGAGGCCACCGTTCACTGCGATGCCGTACGAAGTCGACCAACTGAGGCGACATGCATTCTGGAAACCGCGCGAGCACGGGTCGCACGTGCCGCACTCGCCGGTGGGCCGCACCGCGACGAGCCGGCCGTCGGGCAGGTGGCCACCGAACTCGTGACCGATCGCCACGGCGGCCATCCCGTTCTGGACCATGTGGAGGTCACTGCCGCAGATGCCGGCCTCTGCGACCGTGAGGACCACTCCCTCGCCGGACGGTTCATCGATCTCGCGGAGGTGGACGTTCCCGGACTCGGCTATGACTGCGCGCATGGCGCGACATTACTTCTGACAGGAGTGGCGTCTCTCACGTGGGCGTCATGTCGTGGGGGTCACCGTGCTCGTCGTCGACGAGGTAGTCGTCTCGAGCGTCGTGGAGGTCGATGGCGTGGAGGTCGATGTCGTACTTGCCACGGTGGTTGACGTCGTCGGAACGATTGTGGTTGTGGTTGTGGTTGTTGTTCCGTTGACGATGGTCGTTCCGAAGAGGCGGATCTGCGACGTCAGCCATGCAGCCCGTGTCTTGTACCCGCTCACCGTGAGGTGGACGCCGTCGGCGATGTAGCGCGACGGGCCCCTCGGGACGAAGTAGCCGGACCAATCCGCGACGAACAGGTTCGGCCACTTCGCGCGTGCCGCGCGAAGTGTGCGGTTGAACCGGGAGGCGCGGAGTTTCCAGTCCGGATGCACGGCCCCGTTGAACGACGTGTTCACCCAGAGCACGGGCAGTCCTTTCGACTCCACCATCATTCGTTCGATGACGCGTGACGGCCACGAAGGCTCGCCGTGGGAGATCATGTCGTTCGTCCCCAGCGCGATGACGATTGCCGTGGGGTTCTTCGCGGCCGCCAGACGCCGTTTGACCAGCGCGTACGACTCACTCGTCTTGCGTCCCCGTTTGTGGTCGATTGTGACCGACGTCCAGGTGCGAAGGGACGTCAACCGGCTGCCCAGGTTCCCGAACACACTCGAGCCCTCCATCAGGCTGTCGCCGATGACGACGAGTGCGCCCTGACCGTTCGGTGTTGCCGGGAGTGCCGTCGCAGGAGACGGATGCGAGAGGGACGCAGCCACGGACGCAATCATCAGGCACCCGACGGCAGCCGACGCGAACCGGCGGGAGCGGACGGGGTTCTTCACTGTTCCATTGTGGCAAGGTGGAGGAGTGACGAGGAAGCACTTCCTGACCTATCTGGCGCTTTCCACCCTGGCCGTCGCCCAACCGATGTTCGACCTGTACGGGAAGAACCTCACCGTCTTCTCCGCGGCGAAGGTCTCGAGCATCGAGGTCGTCGTTTTCGTCCTGGGCATTCTCCTCGGCCCGGCACTCGCGGCGGTCGCGCTGGACGCATTCACCAGGCGACTCGGGCCGAAGGTGAACGAATCGACAAGGCTGGTGCTCCTCGCAGGGTTCTCCGGCCTCCTCGGCCTTGCTGTCAGCCGGTGGTCGCACGTGGAGAACGATGTGCTGTGTGTCGCCATCGCCCTCGCGATGGCCGTCCTGCTGCCCGTGCTGTTCGACCGGTTCCGGGCGGTCAGGGAATGGTCGCGGTGGCTGTCGGTTCTCACCCTCGCGATCGGCGCAACGATTGCCGTGCAGGTCAGGCCCCTCGTTCTCACCTCGACGGGAACGGGAAGTGATGCGAAGGTCGGAAACGATGACCTGTCGGTCTTCCTGGTGGTGCTGGATGAGTTCCCGCTGTACGCACTTCTCGGACCCGACGGAACGATCAACGCGGACCGCTACCCGGGCTTTGCCGAACTCGCCGCCGGGTCCACGTGGTACCGCAACAACGTGGCGGTGTCGAACTTCACCCACCAGGCAGTCCCGGCGATCCTGTCGTCGTCCGAACCCACGAAGAACGGCGGGCCCTTCCTTTATTCCTATCCACGGAACATCTTCACCCTCTACAGCGATGCGATGACGGTGGACGGCACCGAGCCGGTGACATCACTGTGCCCGTCGGCGGTCTGCGGTGGTGACGCGGAAGTGGGTTCCGGCTTTTCGTTGTCCCGCTTCAGGTCGTTCCTCAAGGACGCAGCGATCGTGTACGGCCAGCGTGTGCTGCCGCCCACGATGCGCAAGCGACTGCCGGCGGTCGACCAGGGCTGGGGCGGTTTCGCAGCCGTGCGCGACAGGTTCAAGGCCCAGATGCACGACAGGGCGTTCAGCCAACAGGAGGCCGTGTCGGATGCCGCCGACGAACTGATCGCCTCGGGGACGCCCATGGTGGAAGTCGTGCACGCGCTGATGCCGCACGCGCCGTGGAGGTTGACCCCGGACGGACGCATCGCGCCACTCAGTCCCGAGATCGGAACCGTCAACCCGGAGGACGAGGACGGAGTGCGTGACACGTACCAGACGTTCCTCCACCAGCTTGTGGCAACGGACGGCGCCATCAGGAAGGTCATCGCCAAATTGAAGGCATCGGAGAAGTGGGACTCGACAATGGTCGTGCTCACGGCCGACCATGGAATCTCTTTCCTGCCGACGATGCCCCAGCGTCACACGGACTTCGTGGACTCGGGCCAGGCAGACGACGTGTTCCGCATCCCCACGTTCATCAAGTACCCGGGGCAGAGCGAGGCCGCAGTCTCGGATTGTGCGATGTCGAACCTCGACATCCTGCCCACCATCAACGCTGTCCTCGGGACCGATACCTCGTGGTCGTTCGCGGGCGAGCCGATCAACGGGCAATGCCCTGCACGGACGTCGAGGGTCGTCCACTCGATCACCGGGGAGACTGCGGACATGGTGCGTGGGTTCGAAGCCGTGAGGGAGCGCGCGGAGTACTACGCCGGCATGGTCCCGAACGTCGGTCCTGCGACTCGCATTGCGGCGGTGGGGGCGTCGGCTGACCTCATCGGCAGGCCACTCCGGTCGGATGTCGAGTCCCCGGTTGTCACGAGCTGGACACTGAACCAGGCAGCGGCCTTCCGCAACGTGAACGGCAGCGCCGGCTCGACTGCCCCGGTCACCGTCACCGGCAGCGTGACGCTCGCGTCCCCGGCGGTCGAGGGCACCGAGGGGATCATCACGGTGGACGGTGTCGCTGCGGGTGTCATCGGCGAGCTCGGCGGCCAGGAGGGCGATGTGAAGTTCACGGCGGTGCTCGACTACTCGTTGGTCACGAAGGGCGCGCACGAGGTGCGGCTTCTCGTCAGGGACGAGAACGGGACAGTGACGGCTGTCGGACTGCCGAGGGCTTGATCACCTGCGCCAGCGCGGTGATCCCTCCAGGGCGAGCACAGTGTCGGGCACTGCGACCGAATCCACCGGGTGGCTGATCAGGTAGCCCTGGGCCTTGCGGCAATCGAGGCCGGCGAGAATGTCCAGCTGCTCGATGGTCTCCACTCCCTCGGCCACGACGTCGGCGCCGAGCGATTCGGCCATGGCAACGATCGTGCGGACGATGCTGTGCGAGCCCCCGTCAGCAGTGAGTGCGTGGACGAAGGCGCGGTCGATCTTTATCCGCTGGATGGGGAAGCGCTGGAGGAGGGAGAGGGACGAGTACCCGGTCCCGAAGTCGTCGATTGCGATGCGCACGCCGATGGCGTTCAGTTGCTTCAGGGCAGTCAGCGCCTGCGTGGGCTCGGTGATCATCAGGCTCTCGGTGACCTCGAGCCAGAGCTGGTCCGCGGCGACACCCGCACGCGACAGTGCCTCGGTCACGACGGAGACGAATGTCGGGTCGTGCAACTGGCGTGCAGAGACGTTGACGCTGACCGTGGTGCTCCCCGTGCAGGCGCCGGCGTCGATCCACATGCGCAACTGCGTGAGTGCGTCAAGCAGTGCCCAGGATCCCAACGGGACGATGGTGCCGGTTTCCTCCGCGATGGGGATGAACTCGGCGGGGGACACGGTGCCGTTGATCCCCCGGTCCCAGCGCATGAGTGCCTCGAACCCGACGACCAACCCGAGCGACGTGTCCACGATCGGCTGGTGGACGAGCCGGAGCTCGTTCTTGTCGAGTGCCCTGTACAGGGCGGTCTCGATGTCGAGCCGCTGGGTGACCTTCTCGACCATCGAGTCGTCGAAGAACGCGATGCAGTTGCGGCCGGCGTCCTTCGCGCGGTACATGGCGGTGTCCGCATGGCGGAGGATCTCGTCGGCTGTGAGACCGAGGGAACGGACGGCCATTGCCACGCCGATGCTGACGGAGACGAACATGTCCCCCTGCCTGAGGCCCAACGGTTCCCGGAGCGAATCGAGGACGTGCTCGGCGAGGACCACGGCCTGGGTGGCCGTCTCCGTGTGCGGGTCGAGAATCACGAATTCGTCACCGGAGATGCGCCCGACGGACGCATGTGCGGGAACGGCCGCCACCAATCGCCGGGCCACCTCGAGCAGTACGTCGTCGCCGGCGGAGTGACCGAGGCTGTCGTTGATGTTCTTGAACCTGTCGACGTCGATGAACAGAACGGTGGGTTGGCGCGGAGTGCCGTGAGCGAGCTGCGTGGCCTCGGTGACGAGTTCGAGCATGGCGACCCGGTTGGGGAGGTTCGTGAGCGGGTCGGTCTGGGCGTTGTGCTCGAGGTCTGCCTGGGTGCGGGCGTTCGCCCGGACCGACTGCACGACGCGCGCCATGACGACGACGGAGAGCACCACGACGGAGACCACCCGGACGGTTCGGTCGTTCCTGCCGGCGGGATCGGTGAGGGTGAGCATCACGACGGGCGCCACCATGGACGCGGTGGTCGAGACCAACCGGGTCATCAACGGCGGGGTCGGCCTGCGCCGTGCGGGGGACAGCAGTGTTCTCGCCGACGGGTGAAGGAGCATCCCGGCTGCACACGCTGCAGCAGTCATGAACGGTGCTGCCAGGACCCTGTCCGCGAGGGATGCATCGGGGCGTGCGTCGACGAGGTACAGAATCTCGCCTGTCAGGAGCATGACCACGGCGACGGTGGCGAGGATGACGGACACGGTCGGGGCCGTGTCGGAGAACAACAGGGTCGCCACGAGGAAGAGGATCACAGAGAGCACCGCCAGGGTGACGCCGCGCATCACGGTCGCAGCCGGCAGGCCCGTGACTCCGTGGAGAGCCGGCTGGAGCAACACGACCCACAGCACGATCCACGCGCCGAGACCGATGATCAACCCGTCACTGATGACGGCCCGTGAATCGGACCGAAGCCGCCTGCGTGTCGCGACGAGCATCCCGAGTGCGAGAAGAACGTGCGATGCAAGGAGTGCGCCGTCACGGATGTTCATGTCGCGCGGGGAGAGCCCGTCGGCGGCAATGTTGCGGGCGCCGAGCGAGGTGACTCCGGTGACGACCACGGTGGCCAGGACGAGGAGGCGCGGCGCGCCGTGCACCCAGAGCGCGACCGACGATCCGACGAGGACGACGGCCGCGCACGCGAGAACGACAGCGGACGAACTGTCGCCGGGTGTGGGAACAAGCCATGGTGCGGCAGTTCCGCCGGCCACCACCATCCATGCAATCGCTGCGAACGCCCTGCGCACTATCCGAAAACCTGTTTCCCGCATGTTCCCGACCCGTGCTGAGAACGGAAATGACGGTACTACGGGGCGGAAAACAAGGCGTGGATTGGCGGCATCGGTAGCCTGAGTCCACGATGACCGACGCAACACCAACAGTGACCGTCGTCGTGCCCGGCACCCATCTCATGGCCGAGTTGTTGGGACCACGGGACGAACTGCTGCGCCGGGTCGAGGACTCGTTCGCTGACGTGAGGGTGGTGGTCCGTGGGAACGAGATCGCGTGCTCCGGTCCGCGTGCACACCAGGTGGGGAAGTTGTTCGAGGAGATGGTTCTGCTCCTGCAGCAGGGTGAGCGGCTGGACCAGTCGGTGATGGACCGGAGCATCGTGATGGTCCGGTCCGAACAGAGACCCAGTTCCATCCTCACCGATGACATCCTCAAGGGCGCCCGGGGCCGGATGGTGCGCCCGAAGACAGCGGGACAGAAGCGGTACGTGGATGCGATCCGGTCGAACACCATCACGTTCGGCATCGGTCCGGCCGGCACCGGCAAGAGCTGGTTGGCGGTGGCCATGGCGGTGCAGGCCCTCCACGCGCGCCAGGTGCAGCGCATCATCCTCACGCGTCCCGCGGTCGAGGCCGGTGAGCGGCTCGGGTTCCTGCCCGGCGACCTCATGGCGAAGATCGACCCGTACCTGCGGCCTCTCTACGACGCCCTGTACGACATGGTCGACACCGAGGCCGTGCAGAAACTCGTCGAGAGGCAGACCGTGGAGGTCGCGCCGCTGGCATTCATGCGCGGACGCACCCTCAACAACTCGTTCATCATCCTGGACGAGGCACAGAACACCACTCCTGAACAGATGAAGATGTTCCTCACCCGCATCGGGTTCGGTTCGAAGGTCGTGGTCACGGGTGACGTGTCCCAGATCGACGTGCCGGACGGTCGCAGCGGACTCGTGAACCTCGAGCGTACGCTGGGTGGTGTCGATGATCTCTCGTTCGTGTACCTGGACGGTTCCGACGTCGTGAGACACAGGATCGTCGCTGACATCGTGGCCGCATACGAGCGGAGCGGGAACGACGCGGGGAAGCCGAGACGCAAGGGGGGCGACCGTGCCTGACTTCCGCCCGCACATCGAGGGCCCGAAGCGGGCAGGGGGTGACGGCGTCCCCGAGGTGTACTGCGCCGACGAACAGGACGCCGAGCCCGTTGACGTGGCGCGCTGGCGGAGCCTGGCGCTCGACGCGCTGCTGCACGAAGGTGTGCGCGGCGCATGCGAACTGTCGTTGTTCTTCATCGACGAGACATCGATCGCCGAACTCAACCAGGAGCACATGGGGAAGGTCGGGCCGACGGACGTCCTGTCGTTCCCGATGGACGGGCTCGACGTGATGGTCGAGTCGCAGGGGCCCGGGGCGTTGACGCGCGGCCCGTCCCGACCGCACCCCGACGTGGACGACGTGCCCACGATGCTCGGCGACGTTCTGGTGTGCCCGTCGGTGGCGAAGAAGCAGTTCGGGACCCATGCCGGAACCTACGATGACGAGATAGCACTTCTCGTCGTCCACGGTGTCCTGCACGTTCTCGGTTTCGACCACGACGACGAGGCGAACACTGCCGACATGAGGGCCCGGGAGATGTCCATTCTCGAGCGGCACCACTGGAACGGTCCCGCGCCGGCGGGGTTTCGCCAGGGACACGACGAATGATCTCTGCATCTCCCACCACGGCCGACATCTGGATGCTCATCGCCATCGGCGTGCTCCTGATGGTGCTCGTGTTCCTCTCGATCGCGGAGATGGGACTCTCCCGCATGTCGAAACCCAAGGCGCAGGCCCTTGCCGACACGGGTGCCCGCGGCGGGTCGGCGCTCCTGTCCCTCGTCAGCCATCCGGAGAAGTGGGTCAACCCCTTGTTGCTTGCCGTGAACGTGTCCCAGACGGTCCAGGCCACCCTCACGGGTGTCGTCAGCGGTCGTCTCTTCGGCGCACCGGGTGTCGCGGTCGGTGTGGTCCTGAACGTGATCGTGTTCTTCGTCCTTGCAGAGGCCGTACCGAAGACGTACGCCGTCCAGCAGCCGGACCGCGCGGCCCTCAGCACGTCGCGCATCACCGCCGTTCTGGTGGGTTTCTGGCCGCTGAGGATGATCTCGCGGGGTCTCATCGGCCTCACCAACATCATCGTGAAGGGCAAGGGACTCGAGCAGGGCCCGTTCGTCGGCGAGCAGGAGTTCCTCGGCATCGTCGAGGCCGCCGCCGAGGAGGAGATCATCGAGCACGAGGAGCGCGAGCTCATCGAGTCCATCATCGAGTTCGGCGACACCGTCGTGCGCGAGATCATGATCCCGAGACCCGACATCATCGCGGTGGAGTCCGACGTGTCGATTGACGAGGCGCTCGATCTCGCATTCGAGCACGGGGTCAGCAGGCTGCCGGTTCTGCGGGCCGATGACGACCACGAGGAGGTCCTCGGGATCGCCTACGCGAAGGACCTCATGAAGGCAGTCCGGTCGGGCCAGGGCTCGGCAGTGCTCGGCTCGCTCGTGCGCACCGTGAGCGTGGTTCCCGAGAACAAACCCGTTGCCAAGCTGATGCGGGACATGCAGCGCGACCACTTTCACATGGCGATCGTGGCCGACGAGTACGGGTCGATTGCCGGTCTGGTGACCCTCGAGGACTGCCTCGAGGAACTCGTCGGTGAGATCGTCGACGAACACGATGCCGAGGACCCGGACATCACGCATCTCGACAACGGTGACTCTCTCGTCGATGCCGGCATGTCGATCTCGGACTTCAACGACCACTTCGACCTGCGTCTCCCCGACGAGGACTGGGACACCGTCGGTGGGTTCGTCTTCGGGACGCTCGAGCACGTCCCGGTCGTCGGCGAGTTCATCGACCGTGACGGCTGGCGCTTCACGGTGGAGGAGATCGACGGGCGCCGCATCCGTTCGCTCAGGATGTCCCCGGTCATCGAAGCCGACGGCTAGTGGTCAGTCGCCGACCGCGGCGAACCCCGGGCTGCGCAGCGTGGGCAGTCCCCACACGAGTGCGACGAGCGTGACGGCCGAACCGAGGAAATACGGTGCGCGAAGCCCCGCATAGTGCGCCACCTGCCCCCCGACCAACGCGCCGATGCCGATCGAACCGGTGCCGATGAACCTGTACGCACTGTTCACCCTGCCGAAGAGTTCCGCCGGTATGACGCGCTGGCGGTAGCTCACGGTGACGACGTTCCACACGGTTCCCGCGAGTGCAACGAGGACGGACATCGCGGCGAAGAGGATGACGGACGGCCACGCGGCCCTGATGACGTCGGCCACGGCGAAGATGACGTACGCGGAGATGATCGAAGCCGAGACCCCCAGTCTCTTCGCGATCCTGTCACCGAGGAGGCCGCCGATGATCGCGCCACCGGATGTGACTGCCAGCAGGAGGCCGTACCCCTTTGGTCCCACCCCGAGGTGACGGAAGGCGAACTTCACGAAGATGGCCTCGCCGAGCATCATCGCGCCGTTCGTGACACCGAGCAGCACGGCGAGCGTCCTCAGGTTGCGGTGTCCGCGGAGCCAACGGAGTCCCTCCTTCAGGTCGGTGACGAACGAAGTGGTGACTTCCCCTCCGGTGGTGGCGGGGTCGGGGGGTGTGCGGACGGTGATCGACGCGACGAGAACGGCGGCAAGCGCGAACGATGCCCCGTTGATGCCGAAGGGCACGCCGGCGGCGACCACGAACAGCCATGACCCGACCGGCAGGCCGATGAACGAGCCCCAGACGATCTCTGCGGCGTACAGGAGTCCGTTCGCGCGGTGAAGCTGTTCCTCGGGGACGATCGACGGGAGGAACGCCTGTGCGGACATGTCGAAGAACACCTCGGCGCAACCGATGGCGAGAAGAACGACGAGCAGGACCCAGATCGACAGGGAGTCGACCGCGACGAGGACGGCAACGAGTGCGTACATCAGTGCACGAAGTGAATCGGCAATCACCATCACTGTCTTGCGGTCCCAGCGGTCGATGAAGACGCCGGCCGGGAGGCTGAGGAACAACCAGGGGATCATGGAACTGAAGGACACCGCCGAGATGAGCCGTGTGTCCTGTGTCAGTGAGATGGCGAGAAGGGGCATCGCCGCGGCATTCGCTCCGTCGCCGAGGTTTGACACCAGCGATGCAGAGAACTGCCGCCAGTAGGCGGTCGGGAGCCTTGGTCGTGATTCGGCCATCACGCGAACCTACTTGTTGCCCTTCATTCGGCGGGATTCGCGAGGTCGCCACGTCGGGGCTTGCCGAGGGCCGTGCGCGGGATGGCGTCCACGCGGTGCACGTGCTTCGGTGCTGCGTGCGCCGGGAGAGTCAACTTGCAGTGCTCCCGCACCTGGGCGAGCGAAAGGTCCCCGGTCGAGACGATGAACGCGTGAACCGTCTGGCCCCACTCGGGGTCGGGTCTGCCCACGACACAGCAGTCGGTGATGGACGCATGCGACAGCAGCGCTGCCTCGACTGCCTCGGGCCACACGTTCTCGCCGCCGGTGATGATGAGGTCACCCTCGCGTCCCTCGACGCTCAACAATCCGTCCGCGCCGACCGAACCGATGTCGCCTGTGCGCAGCCAGCCGTCCGTGCCGATGATCGACGGTGCGTTGCGGTAGCCGCGCATCAACATCGGCCCGCGCACGTGGATGACCCCGTCGCGCACGGAGATTTCGACCCCGTCCAGCGGGCGTCCGTCGTAGACGATGCCGCTCCCGGTCTCGGTCATCCCGTACGTCGCGACACAGTTCGCCGGTCTGTCGACCGGTGGCCGCGATCCGCCGAGGACGATCGTGCGGTAACGACCCGGGTCGACACGCCGCAACGCTGTCGCCACCAGCGAGACGAGTGTCGCTCCGTCTGCGGCGGCGCTGTCGTACGACTCCGGGCTGAAGCCGTCCACGCTGATGCACCGTGTGCCGGTGACGATGCTGCGCAGCACCACCGACAGACCGCCGATGTGGGCCGGTGGGAGACAGGCAAGCCACGTGTCCGTCGCGGTGACGTTCAGTCGGGTGTGAACCGCCCGTGCACTGGCCGACACCGCGTCGTGGGTGAGGACGACGCCCTTCGGGCTGCCTGAGCTTCCGCTGGTGGCGACGACGACTGCGTCGCCGGGTTCGACCGGCGTTCCTTCGATGCGCACGTCCCCAGTTCCGTCATGGACGACCGTCGGCGCGACCGACCGCAGCAGGATGTTCCTCGCGGGAGCCGGGAGACGTTGGTCGAGAGGGAACACCGCGTCGCCTTCGTCCCACGCCCGGCGAATCCGGTCCACGAATGCCCCGCCGAGAGGCAAGTCCAGGCAGACGAGCTCGTTCACACGGTCAGGCTACGGGTGCTCCGCGGGGCATCGAGCGGTGCGTGACACACTGAATGCGTGACACCCACCGACGCACCCACCGGATTCGGACTCTGGCTCGAGGGAGCGCGACCGCGCACACTTCCGGCGGCCGTGGTTCCCGTGTTGATCGGCGCTGCAGCGGCATCCGGGTCCGCCACCTCCCACTGGTGGCGGCTGGCGCCGGCCGTGATCGTCAGTCTCTCCCTCCAGGTGGGCGTGAACTACGCGAACGATTACAGCGACGGCGTGAAAGGGACCGACGACACACGCGTGGGTCCCCTGCGTCTCGTGGGATCGGGTCTCGTGCAGGCACCGGCTGTCAAGCGTGCGGCGTTCGTCGCATTCGGGGTGGCCGCGGTCGCCGGGGGAATCCTGGCGCTGGTGACGACCCTCTGGCTCGTGGCGGTGGGGCTGTGCGCGATCCTCGCGGCATGGTTCTACACCGGCGGACCGCGGCCGTACGGCTATGCGGGACTCGGGGAGGTGTTCGTGTTCGTGTTCTTCGGCCTGGTCGCCACCGTCGGCACCGGGTACGTGGTGTGCGGGGAGATGACGGCAGGGATGTGGTGGGCCGGTGTCGCAGCCGGCTGTTACTCGTGCGCACTCCTGGTGGTGAACAACCTCCGTGACATTCCCGGTGACACGGTGAGCGGCAAGCGGACGCTTGCGGTGCGGATCGGTGATGCCCGGACGAGGTCGTTCTTCCAGTTGTTGTTCGTCGCCGCCGCTCTCGTGATCGTGGCATTGTCGCTCGGGGAGACCGGACCATGGGCCCTGCTCGGGTTGTGCGGTGTCGCCGCGGCACTGCAGCCGATTTCTGTTGTCCGTGGCGGAGCGAGGGGCAGGGACCTCATTGCCGTCCTCGGGGGAGTCGGGCGTGCTCAGCTCGTCTTCGGAGTGACGTTCGCGGTCGGGTTGTTCATCGCGTATTCGTGAGCAACCATTCACCGAGCAACCCGGTGAATGCATCCGTTGCCTCCAGGTGAACCGTGTGCCCGGCGGACGGAACCACGTGCAGGGTCGACCCCGCAATCAACGGGTTCATTCTCCGCGCGATGTCCGCGAACTTCGTGTCATTCGCACCGGCGACGATGAGCACCGGGACGTCGATCTCGCGGATGCGGGGCCAGAGGTTCTCCTGCG
>JBEDDY010000078.1:0-3195 GCA_041176025.1 Actinomycetota bacterium
GTTGCCGATTCGGTCGAACACGATGACCGCGTCGCCCGACACGTCGAGAAGACCCACCAACTGGTCGGACAACGACGACTGCTCGACGACCGGTGTGACGTCGACGGCGGTGCCCACGTACCCGAGGATGCGCCCGCCGTCCATCGTGGGTGCGGTACTGATGCGCACCCATGTCGTCTCGCCGGTGGCCGATGCGACACGGATGTCGACCGAGAACGGTGTGCCGTCGTTCCTGTGTGCGACCCAGCGCCGTTCGCACTCGGTGCGTTCGTGAGGTGTCGCGAAACTCCACGGTGCCGTTCCCTTCGTGACGGGGGACCCACCCAGGACGAGCGCGCGGAATGCGTCATTTGCGGCCAGCAGACGGCAGTTGGTGTCTGCTTCGAAAACCCCCACGGGCAAGGCTGCGGTGACTGCGTCGATTTCTCCATTGTCACAGACTGAATACCGTCAGTGGTGGAACAAACTCCGAGAGTGGTCGGTCGGCACTCTGCGTGAAGAACCGTCGGGTGGGGTCAACGGGTGAAGGTGAACTCGGAAGTGGCCGACTCGATGGCGGCGGCCTCGATGGCGGCACGCATGGCAGGTGCCGGGTCACCCGACTGCGACTCCAGCACCTGGCTGAGGGCGTAAACGGTGAGCGAGTAGTGGTGCGTCGACCCCTCGGGCGGGCACGGGCCGGTGTAGGCGGGTTTCGCGTCGGAGTTCATGGCGACAACCGCGAGATCGCTGACGGCACCCTCACCGAGGCCGGTCGCCGATGCATCGATGTTGGCGACCGTCCAGTGGGCGAAGTCCGGCGCGTCGAGGTCGGTGAGGATCACCGCGTAGCCACTTGCATCCGACGGGCCGTTCGCCCACGACACGGCCGGTGAGATGTTGTCGCCGTCGCACGTGTACCTGGGGTCGATGACGGCGCCCGGCTGCCACGGTGCGGTGACGGTCATGACACCCCCGTTGCCGTCGGCCCCCGGGGTGGACGTGGTGGTGACGATGGCGATTGACTCGCCCTGGTTCGCGCCGGGCGACTTCATGGTGCGGCCGTCGTTCGTGGAACACGATGCGACGACGACCGCGAGACCCACCGACAACAACGAGAACCCGACACGGCGCATGCGTTCAGACTAGGCGCACCACCTGCCGGGGGTCCCGCGCTCGTTAGCCTGTCCCCGATGTCCACGACGCCTCTCTCCGCAACCGGCGAACCCCTGTGTCTCCTGACGGTTCATGCCCATCCCGACGACGAGGCGTCGAAGGGTGCATCCACCGTGGCGAGGTACTTCGCCGAGGGCGTACGGACGGTGCTCGTGTGCTGCACCGGGGGCGAGGAAGGCGACCTCCAGAACCCGTCGCTGCGCGAGCCCGGCCAGCCCTTCCACAACCTGACCCCGGAGCAGGAGAAGGCCCTGCTCGCGGAAGTCCGGCCGATGGAACTGGCGCGCTCGGTCGAGATCATCGGGTTCTCCGCCCTGCACATGCTCGGCTACCGCGACTCGGGAATGGCGGGGACACCACCGAATGACCACCCGGATTGTTTCCACCAGGCCGACATCGACGAGGCGACGGGTCGTCTGGTGCGCATCATCCGCGCCGAGCGTCCGCAGGTCATCCTCACGTACAACGACGACCAGCGTGGCTACCCGCACCCCGACCATCTGCGTGTCCACGACATCAGTGTCCTTGCCTTCGACCGTGCGGGTGATCCCGCGTGGTACCCCGAGGCGGGCGAGCCGTGGCAACCGTCGAAGATGTACTACACACTGTGGTCGAAGGAGCGCGTTCTCGCCGTCCACGAGGCATTGCTCGCAAAGGACGGGAAGTCGCCGTTCGAGGAATCCTGGTTGAAGAGGCCGTCACAGGACCACCGCATCACCACCCGCTTGCACCTGCCCGGTTACCTGTCGGCACGCAGCGGTTCGCTCCGCGCCCACGCAACGCAGGTGGACCCGTCGTCTGCGTGGTGGTTCGGGCTCTCCGACGAGGAGCTCGCCACCGTGTACCCGTGGGAGGACTGGATCCTTGCGATGTCGACCCTGGACATCGACACCGAGAACGTCATGGAGGACGATCTCTTCGCGGGTGTCAGGTCCGACAGCAGCGTCCCCGCCCGCTGATCAGACGGCGCGCATGGCGTCGCGCAGGTGGCGGTAGCCGATCAGCACCGCGCCGCTGTCGCGCACGGCAGATGCGAACTCCGCGTCGTTCGTGACGAGGTCGAGGTCGTCGACCCACCCGGCGGCAATGTCGCCGAGGGCGCGCACCTCGGGTGTGTCGATGGCGGGTTGCACGTGGATCTCGGTGACGCCGGCACGCAACGACCGGAACGACTCGATGGCGCGGGCACGGCTGCCCGGGGTCCAGTCATGGTCGAAATGGTCGGGGAAGACCACGCCTTCCGCGGCCGCGAGCGAACGGAAGGGGAACCCGGCACGGGACTCGTCGATGCTCGAGGGAAGACGGATGGGCAGGCGGAACTCGACAGCAAGCTCCAGGTACACGTCGAAGAACTCGGGGCGCAGCGTGATGGAGCTGAGGTGCGGTGCGAGATGCGTGACGTCGATTCCCCAGGCGATGGCGCGCTCGATCTGTGCGCGGCACTCACGCAGCACCTCGGAGGGGTCGGCGTGTTCCCACAGGTCGTCGATGGACCGGGGGAAGCCACCCTCGCCGGAGAGAAGCGACGGTGCATGGGTGAGGGGGCCCCATCGGTACGAGGGATGCTCGGCGTTGAGGGTGAGGTGGACCCCGACGTCGTCGCCGCGGTACTCGTCGGCGGCGAAGCGGGCCCAGGGTGCGGGCATCATGATGGACGCACACGTGGCAAGTCCGTTCCTCATCGCGCTGTAGACGCCGACGGTGGCGCCGTGGCACGAGCCGAGATCGTCACAGCTGAGGATCACGAGGCGCGCGTCGTCGGGATGACCCAACAGGGAGTTCAACGACGCTGCAGCCATGGAGGCAAACGCTATCGGGAGCACCTGCCCCACAGCCCGAGTGATGCCGTGCGGGCGTCGTGGGCGGCGTCGGCAAACCGCGACTCGAACGTGGTGTTCGGCGGGAACGGGTAGGGCAGAGCCCACCCGCCGGCAACGAGGTCGAGGTTGACGAAGAGGTCATCCGACGAACGGTGCACGTAGCCGAGCAGGCGTCCGTACCTGTCGCGACTCTCGGTGTCGCGCTCGACCCACACGTCGG
>JBEDDY010000079.1:0-4626 GCA_041176025.1 Actinomycetota bacterium
CAGCAACAACGTGACCATCTGCCACCGCACCCACTCGGTCACGAACCCGTACGTCCGCATCACGGTCGACCAGCGTTCGGTCGGCAACGCCAACAGCAAGCACGGTGGTGGAGCGCACGACTACTGGGCATCCTCGCTCTACGCGTCCAAGCCGAACCCGAACGTCTACGACCCGTCGAAGACGTACCCGGCCAACGACAAGAAGTGGGGCGACATCATTGCTTTCACCGACGTGTCGGGCAACGCACTCACCGGCAGCGCACTGAATGTCGCCGGTCTCAACAACACCGGCATCGGCGCCCAGATCTTCAACGGCACAGGTGCGTACGCGGGACTCTGCCGCACGATGAACGCCCGTGACTACTACGAGGTGGAAGTCGCCGCCGGCGTCCCGCCGACGGAAGTCCTTGCCGACATGAACGAGATTGACTCCCCCGATTTCGCGAGCACCCTGTCGGCCTGCGGCGGAACCTTCACCGGTTGCAACCCCACCACGCTCGGCACCACGTCGATCAGCATCGCCAGCACGACCACCAGCACTGTTGCTTCGGCCACCACGGTGAAGGGTTCGACCGCCACCACTGTCGCCGCGACGCGCAGGCTGAAGGGCACGCTGTGGATCGACGCCAACCGCGACGGCAAGAAGGATTCCTCGGAGAAGATCCTCTCGAACTACACCGTGACGGTGAAGGCCGGCACCGGCAACTCGAGCACGCAGACCTACACGGTCACCACCGACTCGGCCGGCAGCTACGAGGTCGCCGACATTCCCGCGGGCAACTGGATCGTCACGCCGGCGGCACTGCCCAGCGCGAACTACGAGAAGGTGTTCGACTCTGACTCCAGCACCGTCTCCGCTGACTGGGTCGTCACCGCGTCCGTCCCGGCAACCGGTGTGGCAACAGCCGACTTCGCCACGGCGCTCACCGCCGCCGCGATTGCTGCCGGTGCAACCGACTCGCTCGGTGCTGCCGCAGTGACCGCGACCACGGTGGCCGTCGACGAGGCCGCCACCACGGCTACTGCGTCAGCGACCATCCCGGAGACGGGCATGGGTTCGACGGGTCTCCTCGTCTCGCTGGCCACCCTCAGCGGCATCATCGGCGCTGCTCTCCTGCAGATCCGTCGCCGTCGCCTGGAGGCCTGAGTCACACCGCCCGACGGGCGGGCACATCGAGCCGGGGGAACCCATCGCATTCGGTAGGTGGAGCACTTACCGTTCGGTAACTTGGCGTCATGGCTGAGTTTTCCCTCCACCTCACAGATGACCAACTGCAGATCAAGGACTGGATCCACGAGTTCGCGAAGGACGTCATGCGTCCGGCCGCGCAGGAGTGGGACGACCGCGAGGAATTCCCGTGGCCCGTCGTGCAGGAAGCAGCAAAGATCGGGCTGTACGGCATCGAGTTCATGATGAACGCGATGACCGACGCGAGCGGTCTCACCCTGCCGGTCGCCATCGAAGAGATCTTCTGGGGCGACGCCGGTCTCGGCATGGCCATCATGGGTTCCGGTCTCGCTGCCGCCGGCATTTCCGGCAACGGCACGCCCGAGCAGGTCATGGAATGGGTGCCGCAGTGTTATGGCACCGCCGATGACATCAAGCTCGGCGCGTTCTGCGTGAGCGAACCCGATGCCGGCTCCGACGTGTCGTCGCTGCGCACGCGCGCCGTCTACGACGAGGCGAATGACGAGTGGGTGCTGAACGGCACCAAGGCATGGATCACGAACGGCGGCATCGCCGACGTCCACGTCGTCGTCGCCGCGGTCGACCCGGCCCTGAAGGGCCGTGGCCAGGCATCGTTCATCGTGCCGCCGAAGACGAAGGGCCTGTCGCAGGGCCAGAAGTACAAGAAGCACGGCATCAAGGCCTCGCACACCGCAGAAGTCGTTCTTGATGACGTGCGCGTCCCTGGTCGTTGCCTGCTCGGCGGCAAGGAGAAGCTCGATGCGAAGCTCGCGCGTGCGCGAGAGGCCGGTCGCACCGGCGAGGCACAGCCCGCCATGAAGACGTTCGAGGCCACCCGCCCGGCAGTCGGTGCCCAGGCGCTCGGCATCGCGCGGGCCGCTTACGAGATCGCTCTCGACTACGCCAAGGAGCGCGTTGCGTTCGGCAAGCCGATCATCATGAACCAGGCAATCGCGTTCAAGCTGGCGAACATGGCAACACAGATCGATGCATCGCGTCTGCTCATCTGGCGCGCCGCGTGGCTCGCCCGCAACGGTGGTTTCAAGAACGCCGAGGGCTCGATGAGCAAGTACTACGCATCCGAGGCCGCCGTGAAGGTGACCGAGGAGGCCATCCAGATCCTGGGTGGTTACGGGTACACGCGTGAGTACGACGTGGAGCGCATGCACCGCGACGCGAAGATCCACACGATCTTCGAGGGCACCTCGGAGATCCAGCAGCTGGTGATTGCGCGCGCTATCTCCGGCCTGCGCGTCGAGTAGTCGGCGGAGCGGACGAATACGCCCGGTCGCAGTCTCGCCTTCCGCTGCAGAACGTCAGCGGACGAAGAGCGCAATGGCGGCGATGGTGGTGGACTGGCTTGCGATTAACGTGCCAATCAACTTCCAGGTCTGTGACCTGAACCCCTGCTCGATCCTCTCGATGAGCTCCGTCCGCAGTTTCTCCAAACCGACGTGCAACTCGGCGCGGAGTTTCTCCAGTTCGATGTAGATCTCCGTCCGCAATTTCTCGATCTCGACTTGGATTTCGAAGCGTGCGAGAGCCAGGTCATCCTTGGTCGCCAGGTTTCTCCAGCCCGCAGGTGGCAGGTGCTCCATACGAATCTCCGCGGGTAGTTTTCCGCATGCTGCCTCGAATGCCGAGTGGAGCGTGCGGCGGTCATTGTCTGTCGACGTCATGATATGGGCTCCTTCGTGCCTCCCTGGACAACATGTGTGTGGTGGCCCTCCACGACGGGCACGGACCTCGGGTTGGTATATGTTGACCCCAACTGAACATTGCTCGGGAGGGTGTCATGGGCATCAAGAAGTTCGTCGTCGGATCGTTGGTTGCATCGCTCGCGGGCGTCACGTTCGCCCATTCGCCCGTCGAGGCCGCCGCAACGGCCACCATCACCGGCCAGTTCAAGTCCAGTGTCGGCAGTGCACTCGTGCTCACCACGAACGGCACCACGTACTACGCAAAGCCCGGGTCGAACGGCAAGTTCACCGTGAAGATGCCTGCCAGCAAGGTGGCGAACTCCACAGTGCAGATGGTGGATTCGTCGGGAAAGTACCTGGGGCCGATCATCCTCGGCACCACGAAGGTGAAGACCAAGTACAAGGCGATCACGGGTCTGAAGAAGGTGACGAAGGGAACCGTCTCCCTCGGGACCATCGCCATGAAGACCGGTTACGCGGTCAGCGCATCGAAGAAGGCCGGCGGCACCAACGGCGTGATGGCAGTCGACAAGTCCGGCAAGCCGAAGGGCGCCGGCAACGGTGGACGCGTGAAGTCCGGTGGCTTCGCACCGGTCGCGGTTGCGTCGATCGTGCGGAAGATGGCCTCCAAGAAGTGCCCGGACGGTTCGACGCGTGACACTGCCATCAGCGGCACCGGCGCGGGCCAGGACCTCGACTGCGACGGTGTCCCGAACGCCGTCGACGTGGATGACAACGGCAACGGCTCGCTCGACATCCTTGACCAGTCGACGAACAACCAGAACGACAAGTCGAACTACACGGCCAGCATGTCGACCTACAGCGAGATCAACGCCCCGATGTCGGCCAAGCTGAACATCCACGCGTCCGACGCCACCACGCTGCTGGCGAGCATCAAGTCGATCCTCGCCGCCGATGCAGGTGCGCAGACGGGATCATTCAGCATCGCCGTGTACCTCGGGGAGCAGACGTTCTCCCGCCAGACCGGCTCCGTCCCGGACGGGGTCTACGTCGAATGCGCAGGCATCAAGTGGTGCGACCCCACTCTCGCCAGTTCCTCGGCGAGGCTGCAGCCGTTCACCGAGGTGTCGAGCATCCTCGGCTGGAACTCGGTCAAGTGGTCAGAGACCGGCCCGACAGACCTGTCGTCCGGCAAGGCGGTCCCCAGTGCCACGTACAAGTCGAACGGCATGTACAAGTTCAAGGACAACAGCGGCCAGGGACGGTTCGCCGCGTTCGTGTCGCCGTCCTACAAGGGTGATGACGTGCTGAGTGTCGTGCGCCCGGCCGACGTGCTCCTTCTGCATGCGGTGAAGGGCGGAGTGGACACCGTGTTCACCATCAACGTGAGCCCGTTCTTCGTGACGACGCCGTACATCTCGTCGGCCACCGCGACCGGGGTCAACACGAACACTCCAGCCAACCTTGCTTCCGGTGACGTTGCCATGGGCACCGACGGGAAGCTCGCGCTTTCCTTCTACCGCCCGCAGCGACTGGTGCTCGATGGCGAGACCGGCGAGCAGACGAACGGCTTGTTCAAGTCCCAGCACGGATTGCACTACGGCATCGGGTTCTACCTGGGTTACGTGAACGGGCGCGAGGTCCGGCCGTCGGTGGGTGAACTCGGGTGCGGCGGCAACGATGCGGCGGCCAACTACACCGGGTTGTCGTCCACCATGAAGGCCGAGTCGGCTGCGTACGGCTCTGACGAGATGGGTTCGGACTTCTGGCCGGTTC
>JBEDDY010000080.1:0-5400 GCA_041176025.1 Actinomycetota bacterium
AAGGCATCCGCGTCATCACCTTCAACTACCGGGGAATCGGTGCGAGCACTGGTCCGGTCGAGGGCATCACGCTGCATGATTACGCACGGGACGTGTGGCGTATTGCCGATGCTCTCGGTCTCGAACGCGTTCACCTGGGGGGCAAGGCGTACGGCAACCGTGTCATGCGCGCGGCTTCGACGGCGCAGCCAGGGAGGGTGTCGAGCATCATCCTGTACGCGGCGGGCGGCGAGGTCCCACTTTCAACAGAGGTGGTTGCGTTGTACCGGCGGTACACCGACCCGTCCATCAGCAGGGACGAATGGTTGGACCTCCACGCCAAGTTGATGTTCTCGCCGGTGCATGCCGACAAGGCGGTGATCTCCGCCGACCGCGGAACGTACCCGCGCCTCGCACACCTTCAGTCGCTCGCCGTGCAGGCAATCAAGACCGACGAATGGTGGCAGGGCGGAACCGCACCCATGCTGGTGATCACGGGATTGGACGACGTCTTTGCGGTCCCGCAGAACGCCTACAACCTTGCCGAAAAGAGACCGAACACACGGCTCGTCGGTCTGCCGAACTGCGGACACAACATGGTCTTCGAGGTGCCCGAGGACCTGGTGGCGCTCACCGTCGACCACATCCGCAGGAACTCGTCCGAGGCATGATTGTTTCATGAGGCTGAAGGTCCGCGGCAAGACACTCTTCTTTGATGTCGAGGGAGGCGAGCTCGCAATCGACGGCTCGCAGGTGTCCGACAAACCGACGCTCATCCTGCTGCACGGCGGGCCCGGTGGTTCCGACCACACCGTCTTCAAGCCGATGTTCTCGCAGTTCACCGACATCGCGCAGGTTCTCTACCTCGACATGGCGGGTTGCGGACGCAGCGAAGGCCCGGTCAACGGTGAGTACTCCATTGAGAGCTGGGCCGACGACGTGGCCGAACTGTGCGCGCTGCTCGGCATTCAGAAGCCGTTTGTTCTCGGCAACTCCGCCGGTGGAATGGTTGCCGGTTACCTCGCCGTCCGCCACCCCGACCTTCCCGCCGGCATCGTTCTCGCCAGTACACAGGCGCGCATCACCCACGAACGATCGCTCGAGATGTTCCGCAAGCTCGGAGGCGAGAAGGCGGTGCAGGTCGCGCGCAAGGCGCTGATCGAGGTGTGTGACCTGGCGTCCATCCAGGAGTTTGCCGAGGTGTGCATGACGCTGTACAACACCACTCCGCAGACTTGGGCACGCACCAGCATCTTTCGTCCCGAGGCAGTGGTCGGTTTCCACGAACTCGGCGGTGCGTGGCACAGGATGGACTACCTAGACGACCTGCCGAAGGTGACCTGCCGTGTGATGGTGATGGTGGGGGACCACGACCCCATCACGCCCGTTGCCGACAGCGAGGACATGGTGAACGCAATCCGGCCGGACCTAGTGCGTTACGAGCGGTTCGGGAACTCGGGTCACACCGTGTGGCGCGACGAACCGGAGCACGCATTCCGCGTGATACGCGAGTTCATCACCGCGCGCTGAACCGCCTGTGGTTACTGCACGTAGCGCACCGAATAGATCGGCGGCAGGTTGTTGGCCACGCAGTGCCACGAGTCTCCCTGGTCTGCAGTCACGTACAGGTTCCCTGTCGTTGATCCCATGGCGAGGTTGTCGCCATCATCTGCGATGTCGAGCGCATGCCGGAGCACGAGGTCATATGCGTGTTCCTGCGGCAGGCCGTTCGTGAGCACCTCGAATGTCCGGCCGCCATCGCGTGTGCGTGTCACCACCACGTGACCGTCGATGGGTGCGCGCTTCTGGTCGGAGTGGGCCGGAACGAACCACGCGGTATCTCCGTCATGCGGGTGCACCGCGACCGGGAAACCGAACGATGACGGCTCCACGTGCAGTTCGGTCCACGACTCGAGGTCGTTGCCGGAGCGCCAGATTCCCATGTGGTGCTGGCACCAGAAGATCTCCGGTGAGGACGGGCTCTGGACCACGCAGTGCGCGTCCTGGTGCTCCGGCCACTCGGCCTGTTCAGGCGGGACGTATCCGGCAACCATGCCCTTCGTGTGCGGCGTCCATGTCGCACCGCCGTCCTTCGTGCGCCACACACCACCCGCAGAGATCGCCACTGACACCCACATCGGGTTCCGCGGGTCCACGTTGATCGTGTGCACTGCCGGCTGGTCGGACCCGGCACCGCCCCATCGTGTGCGGCTCTCCACGCTCCACAGTGACTCCACCAGGCTCCACGAATCGCCGCGGTCATCGGAACGGAACAGGCCTCCTGGAACGGTGCCGCACCATAGTGCCCCGGGCTTGTCGAGCGCCGGCTCCAGCGACCAGATGTTGGCGAGGGCCCATTCGCGCTCGTTACCCCACATGGAGATGTCCACGAATCCCTCGGGCTTCGGCGGGTACACGGGCACCGCCACCTCGACCCAGTTGGCACCGTCATCCTCGGAACGATGCAATTTGATGCCGAAGTGGCCGTGGTCGAGCACCACGTACCACGTTCCGTCTCGAGGATCGGTGGAAGTGAGCACGACGTTGTCACCGACGAAGTGCTCGCCGACAACGCGGGCACCCGGACCGGATCCCTCGACGACGAAGAATCCCTTTCGCGTTCCCACATGGAGTGAGTTGTTGTTCATCCTCAGCCTCCTGAAAGTGCCTGCATCACGTAGATCTCCGAATCTTCCCTGACTGGGTCGCCGAGCGACCGTCTGTCGGCCACAAGTTCGCCGTCAACGAATATCGTCATGTGCTTGCGCAGGCACCCGGTCTCGTCCACGACGTAACCTCGCAACCGGGGAACCGAGTCAAAGACCACGTCGAGCACCTCGCGCACCGTTGTGCCCGGCGCAACCGTCGGCGGGCATTCCACATGGCGCTGCAGATTCTTCGTGAAGACAACCAGTGCCACCTGGCAAATCTAATTGCGGTGACCCGGGGCGAAGGTGCCCGCTCGTTTCGGAATCTCTCCAACTAGCCTGAAATCCACGCGCCTTTAGCTCAGTTGGTAGAGCAGCGGACTTTTAATCCGTGGGTCCTGGGTTCGAGCCCCAGAGGGCGCACTACCGTGCGTTACTTGCGCTTCTTCGGAGTGGGCTTGTCCCAGCCGAGGGACTTCTGGACAGAATCGGAAATTGTGCCGAGCACACTGATGAATCCGTAGAGGTCCTGCTTCTCCTGCTCGCTCATGTCGTTCACTTCGTCCATCGTCCCAATGCCATGGAGAAGGAGAGTGCCGATGAGAACCATGTTCCGTTTCGTGCGGTCAGACAGGTCCGTTCGGGGGCTCAGGTTCTGGGTGCGATACGTGAGCATCGCCTGGGTCGAGCGGAAACGTTCCGGGCTGACACCACACGCAACCAGGTACATGATCAGACGGCTGCGCAAGGCGTAGAGGGCGAGGGCATCCGGGCTGTTGGCGAGCCTCTCGCGAATCTGTTCGGAGTTCGACGGGGCGATCTTCACGACGAACTCGAGGGTGGCGTGGTCGATCGCCCGGGCGAGGAGTTCCTCCCGGGACCCGAAGTACCGGGCCACGTAGTCGTGGTGCACGCCGGCAGTCTTCGCAATTCTGTGGACGGTCACGTCACCCGGGGGTGTCGTGAGAAGAAGGTCGATGGCCGCCCGGATCATCCTCAGCTCGGCTTCTTCACGGGAAAGACGGGGAGGCTTGGGTCTTGTTGTCGTCTGCCGCGGAGTGGACTTCGGCGCAGGGGACTGTGGGGTCCTCTTCGGGGCTGACGGCATGTGACGAGCGTAATGGGCTTCCCCGCAGGCGTGATTGTCTGAACTTTCTGTGAAGTAGACCCCACTTATGTATGGCGTACACATTTTGTGTATACAGTACGCAACTATGCGTATGTCGTACACAAATGACCGGAAGCCCCTCGTCCGTGTGCGGACCCTGGTTGCCGCATTGCTGGCGTTGATCTCGGTGGCGTCCATGTCTCCGATGGCATCAACGCAGGTGCGGGCGGCCGCCATGTCGGGATTTTCGAAGGTCGTGACGGGAAGCGACTTCTCATGCGCGTTGAAATCAGATTCCACCGTGTGGTGTTGGGGTTTGAACTCCAGCGGTCAGTTGGGCGACGGAACAACCACAAACAGGAATCGTCCGGTGCAGGTCTCGGGTCTCACCGGCGTGACTGACATTGACTATGGAAATGACTTCTCATGCGCGCTGAAATCAGATTCCACCGTGTGGTGCTGGGGCAATGGGGGCTTCGGCCAGCTGGGCAACGGGACCACGTCTAACTCGTCGACGCCAGTCCAGGTCTCCGGTCTGACGGATGTCACGCAGATGTCCGCTGGCTACGGCCACGCGTGTGCACGCAAGTCGGATGGAACGGTGAGATGCTGGGGATGGAACGTTCTCTTCAACCTGGGGAACGGCAACACAACCAATTCGTCCACGCCGGTGACACCTACGGGACTGTCATCTGTTGTTTCAGTGCGGACGGCTTCCTATGGCGCTTGTGCCGTACTTTCTGACGCCACAGTGCGGTGCTGGGGAGCTGGCAACAATGGTCAGCTCGGCAACGGTGGTACCACGTATTCGACGAGCACCAAGACGCAGCCGACCGGTCTGTCCGGGCTTGCCTCCCTGGGTGACTTCCACGCCAATCATTTCTGCGGTGTCATGTCGGACGCAACGCTGAAATGCTGGGGCTTGAACGACCACGGCCAGATCGGAAACGGCAACTCAACGAATCAGTTGACTCCCGTAGCAATCGCCGGGTTCTCGGGCGTTGCATCCGTGTCAGGCAACAATCACACATCATGCGCCGTGAAGTCCGATGGCACCCCGTGGTGCTGGGGCTGGGGAGGACTTGGCCAATTGGGAACGGGCAGCACAGCCGATTCGTACGTTCCAGTGGCAGTTTCCGGTGTCACTGGCGTGAGCCAGATTTCAGCAGGGTATGTGCACACGTGTGCCGTGCTGACAGATTCCACCATCAAATGCTGGGGCAGAAACACGTATGGCGCTCTGGGGAACGGCAACAACACAAACTCGAATGTGGCCGTGGCCGTGGCATCACCACCTGTCACGCTGTCGACTCCCGGGTCCGTTGTTGCAGCAGCAACCTCCGCCACCGCAAAGTCCATTGATGTCTCCTGGGGTGCCGTTGCCAATGCATCGTCCTACACGGTGAAGATCCTCAACGCGAGCGGTGCCTCTGTCCTGGGGACGAAGACAGGTATTGCGGGAATATCAACCACGATCACTTCGTCAACTTACGCGTCGATTGCCGACAACACCGCATACAAGTTCACCGTCACGGCCATCGGTAACGCCACGGACTACCTGGACTCCTCGGCGAGCTCGCAAGCCTCGGCGACTACGAATCTCGTGGCCGTGACCCCGACTATCTCGTCACAGCCGGTGACAGCGAGCCGCACGTACGGTCAGTC
>JBEDDY010000081.1:0-7690 GCA_041176025.1 Actinomycetota bacterium
GGAGGTCGAGCTGGTCGGGAAGGAACCACGGTGCCGAACCCCCGCCGGGCACGAACGCCTTCAGCGTGCGGCCGTCGCGCATGCCGCGGCAGAACTCGTCGCCGTACAGCAGGTCGCGGAACGTGGTGACACCGTTGATGATCTCGTACACGCCCGGACGCTTCACGTGTCCGGACACGGCGACCATGCGCGTGCCGGGCGACGTTGACGTCCCGATCGCGGTGTACGCGACGGCACCGTTGACCATCAACCACGGCAGGTTCGCGAGAGTCTCGACGTTGTTCACGATGGTGGGCTGGCCGTACAGGCCGATGGCGGCCGGGAAGTACGGGGGCTTCAGGCGCGGCATGCCGCGGTTGCCCTCGAGCGACTCGATGAGAGCGGTCTCCTCGCCCACCACGTACGCACCGGCACCCCAGTGCAGCACGATGTCGACGGAGAACTTCGACCCGAGGATGTTCCTGCCCACGTACCCGGCGGCGTACGCGTCGTTCAGTGCCGTGGCGACGCGCTCCTGCGCCAGGGCCATCTCGCCGCGGATGTAGAGGAAGCACTGCGAGAGACCCGCTGCGTAGCACGCGATGAGGCAACCCTCGATCAACTGGTGCGGGTCGCGCTCCATGAGAAGGCGGTCCTTGTACGTGCCGGGCTCGCTCTCGTCACCGTTCACGACCAGGTACCGCGGCCACACGTCCGCAGGCGTCAGGCCCCACTTGTTGCCGGCCGGGAAGCCCGCACCGCCGCGGCCGAGGATCGTCGCGCTCCTCACCTCCTCATGAACCTCCGTCGCGGGACGCGCGAGGGCCTTGCGCAGCCCCTCGTACCCTCCCGTTGCCAGGTAACGCTGCAGGGTGTGGCTGTCCTCGAACTCGAAACGCGATGTCACGACCTTCGGACGGTCACCGGCGTAGAAGCCCGGTGCGAACGCGTTGGTGCCGCCGGCGCTCACAGCGCGGCCTTTCCGTCGAGCCATGCGGGTGCGGCCTTCACGTCCTCCGGTGCGTGCACACCGGCGCCCTTGTCGGCGGGGATGTGCTGGCGCACGCGCGCGACGACACCGTGCGCGGGGATCTCGTCGTTCAGTCGTCCGGCGCGAAGGTCGTCCACGAGTGAGTCGAACGAAGCAGGAGTGACACGGAAGCTGTAGCGGTAGTTCGTCTGCAGGCACGGGGCCTCGGTGCAGGCCGCCTGGCACTCGGCGCGCTCGAGCGTGATGAGGCCGTCGGCAGTGGTGCCGCCCATCTTCACCCCGAGCTTCTCCTCGGCGTGGTGCATGAGGTCCTCGGCTCCCATCAGTGCGCACGACATGGTGCCGCAGATGTTGATGACGTACTTGCCCACCGGGTGGAACTTGAACATCTCGTAGAACGACGCGGTGCCGTAGACCTCGGCCGACGACGCACCGACGAGTTCGCCGATGTGTGCCATCGCTTCCTCGGTGACGTAACCGTCCTGTTCCTGTGCGAGGTGCAGCAGGGGAATGGTCGCGGAGCGCGGGCGTGGGTAACGCGAGATGATCTCCTGTGCGAGACGCACGTTTTCCTCTGTCAGGCGTGCCATCAGCGATCAACCTCCCCGAGCACCGGGTCAACGGACGAGATCACGGCCACTGCGTCGGCCACCATGCCGCCGCGCATCATGTGCGGCATCGCCTGGATGTTCACGAACGAAGGTGCGCGCATGTGCATGCGGTACGGGTTCGACGAGCCGTCGCTCACGATGTAACAGCCGATCTCTCCGCGCGGGCTCTCGATGCCGACGTACACCTCGCCCTCGGGAACCTTGAATCCCTCGGTGAAGATCTTGAAGTGGTGGATGAGGGCCTCCATCGACTCGTCGATGCGCGCCCGCGGCGGCGGCGTGACCTTCTTGTTCTGCACGCGGAAGTCACCCTGCGGCATGCGGTCGAGGATCTGGTAGACGATGCGGATCGATTCCCTGATCTCGTTCAGTCGGATGGCGAAACGGTCGTATGCGTCGCCGTAGGCACCGACGACGACATCGAAATCGACCTCGTCGTAGCGCAGGTACGGCATGTGCTTGCGCAGGTCCCATGCGACACCGGTGGAGCGCAGGATCGGGCCGCTCGTTCCGAGCGCCATCGCCTCGCGGGCGGTGATCACGCCGACACCCTGCAGACGCTCGCGCCAGATCGGCTGACCGTTCATCAGGATCTCGTACTCCTCCATGCGCGACGGCAGCATCGCGAGGATGTCGAGGACGTCGTCACGCCAGCCGGCCGGGAGGTCCGCTGCGAGACCGCCGGGGCGGATGAAGTTGTGGTTCATGCGAAGGCCGGTGACCTTCTGGAAGAAACGCAGGACTTCCTCGCGCTCGCGCCAGCCGTACAGCATCATCGACACGGCGCCGATGTCCATGCCGTTGGTGGCGAGGAACAAGAGGTGGCTGCTCATGCGGTTCAACTCGCTGAGGAGCATGCGCATCCACACGGCACGCTCGGGGATGTCCCCGTCGATGCCGAGCAGTTTCTCGACCGCGAGCGAGAAGGCCAGTTCGTTGTTCAGCGGGGACAGGTAGTCCATGCGCGTCACGTTGGTGCCGCCCTGCATGTACGTGAGTTGCTCGCCGGTCTTTTCCATGCCGGTGTGCAGGTACCCGATGATGGGCTTGCACCGCAGAACGGTCTCGCCCTGCAGCTCGAGCATCAGTCGGAGCACTCCGTGAGTGGACGGGTGCTGCGGACCCATGTTGATGATCATCGTCTGGTCCTCGTCGGGATCAGCCTCGATGTCGGCGAGAGCGGCGGCTTCCGATTCGCTCATGCGCAGAACCGCACCCACCTCGCGCAGCAGTTCCTTTGCGCCCATGCCTGCGCGCGACGACAGTTCCTGGCCACCCTCGCCCGTGATGGCGCTGACGGTGCGCTCGCGCGGCCCGGGTGCCGGCGCCCCGACGTCAGTGGTGTCGTGCTCGGTCACGCTCATGCGTTCGCTCCCTTGAACTGCACGGGGATGCGGCCGGGGTCGTAGTCCTTGCGCAACGGGTGGCCCTGCCAGTCCTCGGGCATCAGGATGCGCGTGAGGTCGGGGTGGCCATCGAAGACGATCCCGAACATGTCGAAGGTCTCGCGCTCGTGTGCCTCGGAACCGGGGTGCACGTCGAACAACGTCGCAATGGTCGGCTCGTCACCGGGAACCTGCACCCGTGCGCGCAGACGCTCGCGGCGCGAGATGGACAGGAGGTTGACGACGACCTCGAAACGCTCCGGAGCGACGCCTGCACCGACGGTGCGGTTCGGCATGTCCAGGTAGTCGACGCCGGTGAGATCGACGAGCATGTCGAAACCGTCGGCGACGAGGGCCTTCATCACCCTCAGGTACTCGCTGCGCGGCACCAGCACGACGCGCTGCCCGCGCGACTCGATGACCGCGCACCCATGAAGTTGCTCCTGCGTCCCCGCAGCGGATCCGTTGTCACTCATGGTCACTTCTGTCCGATGCTGACGGAGGTGGTCGCACCCGCGGGGATCTCGAAGATCTCGACGCCGGCACCGCCGTTGTTCTGCGTGCGGCGACGCATGATCTCGCCGTCCTCGATGAGCTGGTGCAGGGTCTCGATCGCGTGGATCAACGTCTCCGGCGTGGGGGGACACCCGGGTGCATAGACGTCGACGGGCACGATCTGGTCGACGCCCTGGACGATCGCGTAGTTGTTGAACATGCCGCCCGTGGAGGCACACACGCCCATGCTGATGACCCACTTCGGTTCCATCATCTGGTCATAGACCTGCCGGAGGACGGGTGCCATCTTCTGGCTGACGCGACCGGCGACGATCATGATGTCGGCCTGGCGCGGGGACGCGCGGAAGACCTCCATGCCGAACCGCGAGAGGTCGTAGTGCGACGCGCCGGTTCCCATCATCTCGATGGCACAGCAGGCAAGACCGAACGATGCTCCCCAGCTGCTGCGCGAGCGCGCCCACTTGATGAGATCCTCGATCTTCGCGGTGACGAAGTTGTGCTCGATGCCGGCGAGACCCTCGTCGAGAATCTGCTGCACGGCACCCATCAGGCTGCTTCTCCCTGACCGGGGCGGCCCTCGAGACCGACGACGCGGATGCCGCCGGCGGCCTGCGTGCGTGCGACCAGCTCGTCGTTGGCCTGTGACTCCGCGCCCGTGCTCTGACGCTGGAGCGGACCCCACTCGAGGGCACCCCTCGCGACCATGTAGACGAAGGCGACGAAGAAGACGGCGCTGAACGACACCATCTCGATGAAGCCGTACACCCCGAGCTCACCGTGCAGGACGGCGTACGGGTACGTGAAGATGATCTCGATGTCGAACATGATGAACAACATCGCGATGACGTAGAAGCTGACCGGGAAGCGTTCCGGGTTGTCACGGCTCGGCACGATGCCGCATTCGTACGGTGCCTCCTTCGCCGAGTTCGGGCGGTACGGGGCCAACAGGCCCGATGCCAGGAAACTGCCGGCGCCGAAAAGGATGGCCAGCACCATCAGCGCGATGATGGGGAGGTACTGACCCATTGGCTATGCCTTCAGCGCGAGGTTCTCACGCAGGTACGTCTCACGACGGTGCAGCAACCACGCGAGCAGGAAGAAGATCAGTCCCGAACCGAATGCGATGAGGAAGGCCGGACGACGCTTGGCACCGAGGTCACGGATCATCACGACGTAGCGATGCGGCTGTTCCTCGTCGATGACCGGTCGTGCGGGAGCACGGCCCGGTTCGGTGCGTTGCGGCACGAGTGCCGCGACCTCGACGATGGAGTAACGCGGCTTGTGCTTGAACGCGAAGAAGTCGAGTGCGTCGCCGAGCTTCGGGTAGCGCTCGCCACCGCGGTCGAACACCGCGACAGTCTGGTACTCACCCAGCTTGAACTCCTCGGTCTCGACCTGGATGATCTTGTCCGCCGACGCGACGGCCTGGCCGCGCTGCGGGTCGGACTCCTCGAGCAGGCGCCAGCCTTCTGCCTGCAGTTCCTTGCTGGCGATTGCCGACGACTCTGCCCTCGACTTGCCCTCGACGTCGGGTGCAACCTCGAGCACCTCGGCCAGGTTGAGCTTCGCGGCACCGCGCACGATCGTGACCGGTTCGGCGTGCTTCCACGTTGCATCCGGACCCTTCAGGCCGATGCCGTAGATGGCCCAGATGATCGCCATCGACATCATCCACCCGGCGAGAGCCGTGGCGGTGACGAGAAAACCGAGGCGGGCGCCCAGGTTCGATCCGATCAACAGGTACGAACCACCGATGAGCACGCCCACCATGATGAGGACGACGATGTAGCCACGGATCTCCGGTTCCCAACCGATCGCAAGCAGTGCCGACAGCATCAGAGGCTCCTCACGTATTCGACGATCTCACGAATCTGGTCCTGGGTGTAGATCTGGCCGAAGGCGGGCATGCGACCGCTGCCCTGGCCCTGCGAGCCGTACTTCTTGCCCAGTTCGGAACCACCCGAGATGAACGTGATCATGTCCTTCTGGCTGGGGAACTGACGCACGCTGGACCCACCGGTGAGGTTCGGCCCGAGTGCGCCACCGCCGGTGACCTGCGGGTCGTTGTACGACCAGCCCTTGGTGTGGCAACGCGCGCACGAGTAGGCACCCGAACCGATGTCGAGATTGAAGTACGCCTCGCCCATGCTGGCGTAGGTGCCGTTGTCGACGAGGCGCTTGGCCTCGGCCTCGAGTTCCTTGTTCTTCTCTTCGGGCAGCCTGCCGTCGAGACACGTGGGGTCGTACGCGCCGCGTGTCTCCGTGCAGTTCTCCTGCGGGATCTGGATCGACTTCAGGTAGTCGATCAGTGTCTGGACGGACTGGTCAGTCATCGGACCGCCACCGATCGTTCCCCATGCCGACATCGGCGAGAACGGGCGACCGTAGTTGAGGATGAACCGGACTTCCTCGTCACTGAACCTGTAGAACACGGTGTTCAGCGAGGGGGCCTTCCACGACACGGCCTTCACTTCGTTCGTCTTCGGGTCGGTGATGGCGTAGGACGCGACACCGCCGGTGGCCTTCATGCCGCCGTGGCAGCCGGCGCAGTTGTAACCGCCCTCGGCGGTCGGTGCGAAGAGTTCCGCACCCCACGATGCGAAGCGCTTCTCGAACCCGAACTGGGCTTCTTCCTGTCGGCTCGGTTCGAGAACCCAGTACAGGGGAAGTGCGACGGTGAGGATGGCGAGGAACACGAGACCGAGCAACTGCACGCGCTCGAGACGACGGCCCTCGAGGACCTCGTCGTCGTAGTACGGCTTGCGGTTGGCGGCCAGTTCCTGTTCGGAACCGATCTCGGCGCGGCCGTTGCGGACGTTGAAGACTGCATAGAGGATCCAGCCCGCGAGCGACGCGAGCAGGATGACCCATGCGATAGATGCACTTGTTGACGCAACCATGACTTAGTGGCCACCTCCTGCGGCTCCGACACAGTGCGGACCCTCTGCTTCCTGGCCGGTGGTGTTCACACCGATCGGCGGACCTGCAAAAACCGAACCGGTGTCGATCGTGAGGACACCGTTCGTCACCGAGACAGCGAAGCGGTCCATGCCGCGCGGCGCGGGACCACCCTTCTTCTCGCCGACCCGGTTGTACTGCGAACCGTGGCACTGGCACTCGAACCACTGCGAGCTGGAGCACTCGGGCACGCGGCAACCGAGGTGCGGGCACTTCTGGTAGAGGGCGACGACACCGGCTTCCATTCCGGCGAGGACCGGAGCCTGGCTTCCGTACGCCGCCTTCGCCTTTGCGATTGCGCTCGTCGGGTACTCGGTGACCCATGCACGCGCCTCGGCGAGGTAGAGGAACCCGTTGTTCGAGCGGATGTTCGTGATGACGTCGCTGACCTTGCCGGCGTTGATCTTCGAACCGAAGCCACCCTCGGCCCCCTTCCAGAGGAACGCAAGAACGGCGGCACCGAACGCACCGAGGCTCGCACTCATCATCCCGACCGCTGCACGGTTGAAGAACATGCGGCGCGACACGCCGATTGCCTCCGCGTCGGGCGCCACGAACGGAGTGACCTCTGCGGGTGCCGCCTTCACGAGCGTGGTCGTCGAGGCCGCGGCCTCGACGTCGCGGCCGGTCGCGGTGGAGGTGCCGACGATTGCCTTGCGGTCACGCTTGCGCGTCTCACGCGAGAGTGCTCCGGCGCCACGAACGTCGGTCTGACGCGCCGTGGTCACCACGACGATCGCGCCCAGCACAACGGCTGCGATGGCGACGATCGCGATGATTGCTGCGGTACTCATGCCTTTGCTTCCTTAATCAATTCCGTTGTGGAGGTGTCAGAGTTCGAAGAAGATTCCGTCACGCCACGGGAACGTGAAGTTGAATCCCGGGCCGCGGAAGAACGAACCGATGATCACGAGCACGGCCCAGAACATGAGGAACATCGTCATCATGGAGGTCATGAACTTGCGGTCTTCCGGCTTGTTCGAGGTGTTGCGGTCGAGGTACGGCGCGAGGATCAGGGCGACGAGGCCCATGCCGGGCAGGGTCACGCCGGCGATCATCGGGTGGAACATGGTCAGCAGTTCCTGGAGACCGAGGAAGTACCACGGTGCCTTCGACGGGTTCGGCGTCTTGTTGAAGTCGGCAGCGTGCAGCAACGGCGCGTTGACGACCCACGAGAAGGCGAAGAGGAACGCGAGACACGCCAGACCGGCGACGAACTCGACTGCAAGCAGGTGCGGCCACGTGTGGAC
>JBEDDY010000082.1:0-3495 GCA_041176025.1 Actinomycetota bacterium
GTCGAACAGGTCGGGATGGGTCTCCTCAAGGTCGCGCAGTTCGCGCACCAGTGCGTCGTACTCGGCATCGCTGATGCGCGGGTTGTCGTCGCCGTAGTACGACTGGTTGTGTTCCTGGATCTGCGCGCGCAGTTCGGCAATCCGTGACGAGGGTGAGGTCTTGCGCGCCATCGCCTACAAACTACCGAAGCGGTGTGACGCGGGAGTCGGTCACGAACCGAGGGTCAGCAGCGACGCCGTGGCCTGTTCGGCGATTCGCGAGGACACGTCACGGACGTGCGACATGACCCGCTCCGCGACCGCAGGCGTGTGCGTGCCGAGTCCGCAAGCCGGCGTGATGAAACTGTTGCGCCGGATCAGCACCGGGTCGACGCCGTTCTGCACCAGTGCGCACAGTGCACCGGCGAGGTGCTTCCAGGGACGGTCGGCGGACACTGCAATCGGCCCGTCCGTACGGATCGCACCCCATGCGATCCTGCCGCCGTGTTCCAGGTGTTCCGAGATGCGGGGCGCAGCCGCGAGCATCGCCTGCATCTGTTCCTCGTCCGATGCCGACGGCACGGGGACGGAGAGGATGTTCGCACCCATCGAGAGCAACGCGACCCAGTCGGTCTCTGCGCAACTGTGCACGCCGGAGATGTTCCCGGGCTCGACTGCGGCGAGGGCGCCGGACACGAAGTCGATGACCTCGTCCGGCGACACAGGGAAGCCCGGCACGAGCGCCTCGTGCAGCATCGGCTCGTCGAAGACGACGATCTGGGTGGTGTCCGGCATGACCGCGGCCACTTCGGCCTGCAGTGCACGCACGTGGCACCGGACCGCCTGCATCGCAAGTGGTGCTGCAACCTCGACGGCCATCCCGCTGCGCACCAGCGAGAAACCGAGCGTCAGCGGCCCGACGAACTGCCACTTCACGAACCCGGGGAGGTCGGTGCGCCTGCCGGCGCTCTCGAGGAACTCGACGAACGCGCCGTACGCGTCGCTCGAGAGGTCGGTGGTGACCTCACCCGCAAGGTCGAGTGCGTCGACATCAACGCTGATGCTGCCGTACTGGCCGGCCGAGACGCCTTCGATGCCGACGAGTGCCTGGGCGATCATCCCCTCCGCGGGCGAACGACGGGGCAACGACGGGATGGTGGGGATGTCCGTGGCCCGCCACGCGAACTCCACCGCGTCACGGCACTCACGGTGAGGGAGACTGCCGACGCCGAACGAGGCACCGGGCTTCGGCGTGTGTGTTTCGCTCATTCTCGGCACCTCCCCAGTTCATGTTCGCGGTACGACCATCAATTGGTAGCAGCAGCCCCGTGCACGGGACGAGGCGGGGAAAATGATGTGACGAACGCTCCGGTACGGCAGGCTTGTGACCGTGAAAACGGCAGCGAACGGGGCCTCGAACATTGTGTTCTGGTTGGCCCGTCTCGTGTGGTTGCTCGTCGGGTTCGTGGCGCCCTGGTCATCACTCGCCCACGGGAAGTCGAACGCCGTCTCCGCAGTGCTGAACGTCTGGGGTTGGACCGGCTGGACCGCGGTCCTCGTCGGGGTCATGGTGCCGTCCGCAATCTCGCTCACCGTCGCGAGGATCATCGTCCCGCTGCCCGTCGTCGCGGCAATTGCCGACGGGAACGTCCCGGTCGCCATCGTCACGGTCGCTGCTCTCGTCCTCCTGTCCCTTCCCGACACCGTCGATTGCCTCGTTCAGGGAGGTGCGTACGGGGCAGAGACCAGGTTCCTGCTGCGCACTCCCGTCCCCTACCTGTTGCCTGCCCTCCTCGTGTGGGGGCTGTTCGTCGGGTCGGCCACGGGCGGGACACTGCTGGTCGCTGCCGGTCGGTACGTCACCGGGGTCCCGCTCACTGTTCTCGGCGCAGGACTCGCCGTGCTCGTGCCGCGGCGCCTCCACAAACTGGCGCGCCGGTGGTTGGTCATCGTTCCCGCCGGCATCGTGGTGCATGACCACATGGTGCTGGCCGAGACGTTGATGGTCCGCAGGTCACAGACCCGGGACATCGTCGTGGCGGCGGAGAACGGCGAGGCGGCAGACCTCACGGGCGGCGTGCTCGGCAGGCGCATCGTCGTGTCGTTGCTGCAGGCGGACAAGGTGATCCTGTCGCCGATCACCATGCGGACGCTCGGCACGGGTGAGGCACTGCACGTGCAGATGTTCTCCGTGGCACCGCGTCGCTTGGCTGCCGCACATGCGGCGCTCGTCAACGAACGGGCGTGACGATCCCGCCACCGAGGACGACGGTGTCGTCCCGGTCGTAGAAGACGACGGTCTGGCCGGGCGAGATCCTCCGCTGCGGGCGTTCCCAGGAGAGAGTCGCCGAGGCACCGTCCACGTCGATGCGTGCCGCGGCGCGCGCGCCGTGCGCACTCCCCTGCACCAGGACGGTGGCGCCGTCCAAACGTGCCGCATCATCGGCGTGGGGCCACACCAGCGTGTTGATCTCCGTCGTCGTGCAGAGCAGGTCGGCTTCCGGCCCGACGACCACGCGCCGTTCCCCGACGCTCACGTCCACCACGTACCTCTTGTCGCCGCCACCGAGCCCGAGACCGCGCCGCTGCCCGAGCGTCACCAGTTCGACCGCGTCGACCCGGCCGACGGGTGCTCCGCTTGTGTCGACGACGGATGCGTCATGGAACTCCATGCGCGTGCCGAGGAACCCACCCCGGCCGACTGTCGTGCCGATGAAGCACACGTCCTGGCTGTCGGGTTTGTCCGCGGTGCGCAGGTGAGTCTGCGACGCGAGATCACGCACCTGCGACTTCTGCATGTCGCCCACCGGGAACAGAACGTACCCAAGGTCGTGACCAGACAGCATGTGGACCACGTAGCTCTGGTCCTTCGCCTCGTCCGCACCGCGGGCAACGCGCCTGCGACCGTCGTGGTCCACGATCCGGGCGTGGTGACCCGTGGCGACGGCGTCGAATCCCAGCTCGCGGCCCCGTCGGATGAGCCTGTCGAACTTCAGGTGGCGGTTGCACTCGATGCAGGGGTTCGGGGTGGTGCCGTGCACGTGTGCGTCCACGTACGGGGCGACGACGTGCTCGTTGAAGTCGTCGGAGAAATTGAAGACCAGATGGTCGATGCCGATCTGCTGTGCGACACGGCGCGCGTCGTCGACATCGGACACGGAGCAGCACCCTGTGTCGCTCTCGCCGCCCCAGAGCCGCATGGTGACCCCGACGACGTCGTGTCCCTGCTGCGCCAGGATCACGGCCGCTGCGGAGGAGTCGACACCACCGGACATCGCCAGCAGGACCTTCATGACGCGGACGCTGCCAGTCTCTGCGCGGCGGCCACCGTGACCTCGATCGCACGGTCAATGTCGTCCTCGGTCGTGTCGTGACCGAGGCTGAAGCGCACCGATCCCATCATGCGCGAGCGCGGCACACCCATGGCCGCGAGGACGTGCGATGGCTCCATCGCACCGCTGGCGCACGCGGACGCCGCCGAGACGCACACTCCCTGTTCGTCAAGCAGGAAGAGGA
>JBEDDY010000083.1:0-13658 GCA_041176025.1 Actinomycetota bacterium
CAGGTGCGCCTGTCTCGTCGACATGGATGTGCGACCAATTCGTGCAGAGCACCGACTCGGCCCGTCCGAGCAGGCAGGACAATGCAACGACGTTCGCTCCCGTGCCGCCAAAGACGAAAAGGGTCTCGACGTCGACCCCGCAGAGTTCCCGGAAGAGGCGGGTGGCCTCCTTGGTGTGGGGATCACCGCCGTAGGCAAATTGGTGACCGTCATTGGCGGCCGAGATTGCGTCCAGGTACGTGGGGTGCACCGGGGAGAAGTTGTCGCTGGCGAAGAATCGGGCAGGTGCCGGCGGCATTGTCACGGCGACGATGCTACAACCGCCTACCATTTCGTCATGACGAAATCAGACACGAGTGCAGGGAACGGGGGAACGAAGCCCCGGTGTGCGTGGTGCCGGCATCCGTTCCCCGAAACCCGGGGACCGGGACGGCCGAAGAAGTTCTGCAGCCAGAGATGCCGGCAATGGGACTGGGTGTCACGTCAACGGGCTGCCGAACTGCAACTGTCGGAGAACGAACTCGTCGTCGCACGTGAGGAGCTCGACAACCTGAAAGACCTGATCTTCGTGCTCCAGTGCGCTGTGAACGACGTCCGCCAGGACATGACATCGCCGCGCCAGACGAAGGACACATTGACCGACATGGTCACCTGGCTGCTCGACGCAGCAGACCCGGTCACCCTGGCCTCTTTCGGTGCTCCCGTCATACGCTCATAATCACCGTTATGTAATTAACAGGGAAGCCCAACTGGGGCTGCAATCCCCTCAGGGTCCCGCGGGTGGTTGCACACCTATGGTGGCGTCATGACCACGAACCCCAGTGCAGCCATCGGACCGGGGCGTCCGGCCCAGGACGTGCTGGCCGACATGGAATCGATGCGCGATCGTGACGTCAGGTGGCGCGATGGCCGCGCGTTCACACTGGCCTACAACGCCGGCCCTGAGGTCGTGGGGCTTGCCGAGGAGGCCTACAGACGGTTCTCCGGGGAGAACGCCCTCAACACCGACGCATTTCCCTCTCTGCGCCGCATGCAGAACGACGTCGTGCGCCATGCACTGTCGTGGACGCACGGTGATGCCGATGCGGCCGGGTTCATGACCTCGGGTGGTACCGAGAGCCTGATCCTGGCCGTCAGGGCCGCCCTCAAGAGAGCCGAACGGGAAGGTCGCACACTGCCCCGTCCCAACGTCGTTCTCCCGACATCGGCCCATGCGGCCTTCGAGAAGGCGGCTGACTACTTCGGTGTCGAGAACCGCCGTATCGAGGTGCGCCCCGACTGGCGCGCCGACACCGATGCGATGCTCGCTGCTGTCGACGACCAGACCGTCCTCCTCGTCGGCAGTGCACCGGGCTACCCACAGGGAGTTGTCGATGACATCGCTCCCCTCGCAAACCACGCATCTTCGATGCGCATCAATTGTCATGTTGACGCGTGCATGGGAGGTGTCACGCTCTCCTACCTCGAGCGCTCCGGCGAGAGCGTTCCGGCGTGGGATTTCCGCATCGAGGGCGTGACATCCATCTCCGTGGATCTCCACAAGTACGGATACACGTCGAAAGGTGCGGGAGTGCTCCTCCACCGCAACAAGTTCCTCCGCGCGGACCAGACGTTCATCACCGACAACTGGCTGGGCGGCACATACGGTTCGTCGGGCATCCTCGGCACGAAGTCCGGTGGCCCGATTGCGGCTGCCTGGGCCGTCCTCCACCACCTCGGTGATGACGGGTACGAAAGGTTGACGCTGGCGGCCCGTCGCACTGCCATCAGGATCGCTGATTTCGTGGAGGCACATCCCGAGCTCGAGCTGCGGTCGCGGCCCGACACCACCCTGCTCTGCTTCGGGGCGTCAGATGAATTGCGTCATGACATTTTTGCCGTTGCGGACGCAATCAACTCACGTGGATGGTACGTGGACAAACAGGCGCCTCCGAAGTCGATACACCTGACCGTCAATGCAGTCCACGAACTGGTGGTCGACGAGTTCCTCGCCGATCTCAACGACGTGATCGGATCAGTCACGGGACGGAAGGGCTCTGACGGCTCCTACGGCACCGTTGACTGAACCGCGCGGTCACTTGTGGGCGTCGAGTGCGTCCTTCAGTCCGGACACCAACGCGGCAAGTTCTGCCCTCTCCTCGCCCGAAAGCACCTCGTAACCCGAAGCCTGCAGCATGCTCGTCATTGCATCGATGGCGGGACGCCTCGCCATGAGGGGCGTGGCGTCGGGGTGACCCTCTCCGAACCCGCGCTTGGTGGCTTCGGCGACCCCCGTGGCGAGATCCTTGTATCCGGTCAACACGGCCTGGGCCGGAGTGAACCCGTTCGCCCGAACCGCGATGATGTGCTCGCTGCCCCGCCACTCACGAAGCAGAGAAATGTTCCAGTAGGCGCGTCCTGCTGCATCTGCAGGAGCCGGTTCGGCGCGGAGGGCGGCGAACAGAGCCAGCCCGGACACATCGACGTTGCCCAAGACCTTCTCAGAGAGTTCCGAGAACCTCTCGAGGCCCGCAGCACCCTGCAGTCGTCGACGACCGAAGTCCGCGCACGCTCCCGCGTAACGCCGACCCGCGTCACGAGCGGATTCCGTCTGCAGCCCGGTCTCCCACATCTTGCGGATGAGACCCGATCCGAAGAACCCGAAGGCAGACGTGACGACGTCAGCATCAACATCGCCGAGCACTCCCCCTCGTCCCGTCACGTACCAGGCGAAGCCGTTCGCGTACTTGGCCTCCGTGCCGATTGCCATCGTCTCCGGGTGGAGCATGTACCTGGCACCGAGTTCGCCGATCACTGCCGCTGTTGCGTCGGTCACTTCAAGGGATGTCATTGTCGCCATCGCCACACCGTAGCCGCCACGTTCCGACCGCCATCACCCGACGAACTAGGGTGATGGCACTCCCTCTGGGAGAGAGCAGGCAACTGCCGCCGAAGGAGCAACCACCCCGGAAACTCTCAGGCACCAGGGACCAGAGGGAAACGACATAGACGCTGGAAAGAGAGGGCACTCCCTCCGCCGACGGGGAAAGTCACCACGGTGATGAAGCTCTCAGGCACAACAGACAGCGGGGGTGCACGAAGGAGTACCCATGTCGACGACCCAGAACGAATTGTTCGCCTCACGCCACCTCGGCCTCACGGATGCCGACCGTCAGGAGATGCTGCGGGTCATCGGCATCGAATCCCTCGAGGAACTCGTGCGCAGGACCGTTCCGTCGTCGATCCTCATGGACCGGCACCTCGACCTGCCGGCCGCCGTTCCGGAAGCCGACGTGCTGGCGAGGCTCTCGGAGAACTTCGACGGTGTCGCCAAGCGCCGCAGCTTCATCGGCCAGGGCTACTACCCCGCTGTCACTCCCCCCGTGGTGAAGCGCAACGTCCTCGAGAATCCCGCGTGGTACACCGCCTACACGCCCTACCAGCCCGAGATCAGCCAGGGCCGTCTCGAGGCGCTTCTCAACTTCCAGACCATGGTGACCGAACTGACCGGTCTTCCCCTCGCCAATGCCTCCCTGCTCGACGAGGCAACCGCAGTGGCCGAGGCGATCACGATGGCTCACCGCACCTCACGCACGAATAAGAACGCTGTGCTGGTCGATGCGAACACGCACCCGCAGACTCTTGCGGTCGTGCGCACACGAATGGAGCCGATCGGCATCGACCTCGACATCGAGGCGCCGGACACCTTCGATGCGGACAGGCACTTCGCCGTGGTCGTCAGTCACCCGGCCAGTGACGGGTTGGTCCGCGACCATGCAGCACTGCGCGCACTCGTCGACACGGTCCACTCTGCGGGATCGATCGCGATCGCCGCCACCGATCTTCTCGCCCTCACCTTGCTCCACAGCCCCGGCAGTCTCGGTTTCGACATAGCCGTCGGTTCCTCCCAACGGTTCGGCATACCCCTCGGGTTCGGCGGTCCGCATGCCGCGTTCATGGCTTGCCGGGAAGAACATGCCCGGTCGCTCCCGGGCCGGCTCGTGGGAGTGAGCACGGACACAGAAGGACGTCCCGCGCTGCGGCTGACACTCCAGACCCGGGAACAACACATCCGTCGCGAGAAGGCCACGTCGAACATCTGCACATCCCAGGTGCTCCTTGCGAACATGGCGGGCATGTACGGCGTGTGGCACGGCCCCGACGGTCTGCGGACGATCGCGCTCCGTGTCCACACCCACGCACGTCGTTTTGCATCCGCAGTCATTGCCTCAGGTGCCGCCGTCGTGAACGGTGCGTTCTTCGACACGGTCACGGTCGAGACACCCGATGCGGACTCGGCAATCAGGGCGGCTCGTTCCGCCGGTTTCAACATCAGGAGAATCGACGGCACCAGGGTGTCCGCCAGTTTCGACGAAACCACCTCGTCGTCCGAGGTGGACGGACTCCTCATGGCGCTCGGGTACGCCCCGACGGAAACGGCCACCGAATGCGGACTGTGCGATGACTACATCCGCACGGACGACTACATGTCGCAGTCGGTCTTCCACAGTCATCGATCCGAGCACGCGATGCTCCGCTATCTTCGCCGTCTCGCGGACAAGGACCTTGCGCTCGACCGGACCATGATTCCCCTTGGTTCGTGCACGATGAAGCTGAACTCGACAACGGAGATGGAGCCCGTCACGTGGGACGAGTTCACCGCGGTGCACCCGTACGCCCCCGAGGACGAAACCATCGGGATGCGCCGCACCATCGAGCAACTCGAGCACATGCTCGTCGAGATCACGGGGTATGACGCCGTCAGTCTCCAGCCGAACGCAGGCAGCCAGGGCGAGTTCGCGGGTCTGCTAGCCATACGCGGCTACCACCGGTCGCGGGGCGACCTGGAGCGGACAGTGTGCCTCATCCCCGAGAGCGCGCACGGCACGAACGCGGCGAGTGCCGTCATGGCCGGCATGAAGGTCGTTGTCGTGAAGTGCGACGCCAACGGCAACGTCGACATCGAGGATCTCCGGGCAAAGGCATCACAGGCGGGCGCCACACTCGCGGCCACGATGATCACCTACCCGTCGACCCACGGTGTGTTCGAAGAAGCCGTCGTTGAGATCTGCGCCATCGTGCACGAACACGGGGGCCAGGTGTACGTCGACGGCGCCAACCTCAACGCCCTCGTGGGACTGGCCCAGCCGGGCAAGTTCGGCGCGGACGTGAGCCACCTGAACCTCCACAAGACCTTCTGCATCCCGCATGGAGGAGGCGGGCCGGGCGTGGGCCCGACAGCCGTGAAGGCACATCTGGCGCCGTTCCTCCCCGGCGACCCGAATTCCCCCGGGTCTCCTGTCGGGCCGGTGTCAGCAGCGAACTTCGGCAGTGCCTCGATCCTGGGCATCCCGTGGGTGTACATCACCATGATGGGAGCAGAGGGATTGCGGTCGGCGACAATCGACGCCATCCTCTCGGCCAATTACGTGGCGGCTCGGCTCCGTGATGCCTTCCCCGTCCTGTACGCCGGTCGGCACGGAACGGTTGCCCATGAGTGCATCCTGAACGTTGCCGAGGTCGTGAAGGGTTCGGGTGTCACCATCGACGACGTGGCGAAGCGCCTGATGGATTTCTGTTTCCACGCACCCACCATGAGCTTCCCCGTCGCGAACACCCTCATGGTCGAACCGACCGAGAGCGAACCACTCGACGAGCTGAACAGGTTCTGCGAGGCGATGCTCGCCATCCGGCGCGAGATCGACGACGTGCTCGAGGGAAGAACCACCGCGGAGGACAATCCGCTCCATCACGCACCGCACACGGTGGAGGACGTCATCGGACCGTGGGACAGGTCCTACACGCGCGAGAAGGCCCTCTATCCCCTGCCGAGTCTGCGCACGAGGGGCTACTTCGCCCCCGTCTCGCGGATCGATGCGGCGTACGGTGACAGGAACCTCGTGTGCACGTGCGCACCGATTGAGGCATACGAGACATCGTTGTCGTCCGATACTGTTCCCGCATGAGCGACGCTCCGTCACAGAACCCGCTGGAACAACTGCTCGCGCTCGCATCCGCGATTGACCCCATCGAGTTCGCCTCCCGTGCGGTGGATGCGTCCAGGCGCACCACGGAGTCCCTCATCCAGATCCTCGAGAACTTTGCATCGACGGTCGACAACCTCAACCGCACGACCACGCGCATCAACTCGCTGCTCGACGAGGTCGAGGAGCCGTTGCGACGGGTCATGCCCCAGGTGGGCAATGCGATGAATGCAGCTGCATCCCTCGGCGAGATCGCAACATCGCTCGGTGAACTCACGAAGAGGCTAGGGCCCCTGACGACGCTCGCCGAGAGTGCAGGCGGCTTGTTCGGTTTCAAGGCACCGAAGCCGTCGGGCGGACCTACTTCTTCTTCGCCACAAACGGCATCCGAGTGACGACTGCGGGGATCACGGTCCCGCGCACATCGAGTGACACGAACGTTCCCGGAGTGAGATCAACGGTCATGAATGCCATGGCGACGCAGTGACCGAGTGTCGGGGAGAAGTTCCCGCTGCTCACCTGACCGATCACCTGTCCCATGCCGTCCAGCACGCGCGTCCCGTCGCGGGCCGGCCTGCGACCCTCGATGGACAGTCCGACGAGATGCCGGGTGATCCCCGCTTCCTTCTCAGCGGCGAGTGCCTCACGGCCGTGGAAAGCCGGCTTTGACCACGCCACCACCCACTCGAGACCGGCCTGGAGAGGGGTGATCCCCTCCCCGAGTTCGTGCCCGTGCAGCGGCAATGAGGCCTCGAGGCGGAGCGTGTCCCGAGCGCCGAGACCGGCCGGCACAGCACCGTTCACCACCAGTGCATCCCACACGGCCCGGGCGTGATCGACGGGCACTGCGATCTCGATGCCGTCCTCCCCCGTGTATCCGGTTCCCGCCACGATGCACCGCACGCCGAGAACGTCCACCTCTTGCACCCTGAACCGACCGACCGTTGCAGCCTCCGGCGAGAATGCGGACACCACTGTGCGGGCCGCCGGCCCCTGCACGGCGATGACGGCGCGCGAGTCAGTGGTGTCGACTCCCCCGATTGCGGCCACGACCCGGTCGGTGTTCGATGCATTCGGCATGACGTCGAACACGTCGTCACCCACCCACCACACGATGATGTCGTCGAGGACGCTTGCATCCGCCGTGGACAGCAGGTGCGTGTACTGTGCCCTCCCCACAGAGATCTTGTTGAGGTCGTTCGTGAGGACACCCTGGAGTGTCTCGAACGCGTCAGGACCCTCCACACGGACCGTGCCGAGGTGACTCACGTCGAAAATCGCACACGCGTCCCTGCACGCGGCGTGTTCGGCGAGTGTGCCCGACGGGTACGCAATCGGCATCTCCCAACCGCCGAACGGTGCCATCTTGGCGTTGAGCGCGCGGTGCACCGCGTCGAGCGGAGAAACCTTCACGGTCAGACTGCGCGACGGGTGCCACCGTCTTCGGTGTTGTCCCCGTGTGTCTGCGTAAAATCGAGCGACACGATCTGCCTGTCGACCTCATCCTTCACGCCGGACAGCGGGAGCACGTTCAGGACGCCCTGGCCGTGACGGACGACGTCGACGAGGTTGTCGCCGTCGCAGAGAATGACCGACGAACCATCGATGACGATGTGCGCCGAACTGATCTCCGTGTCGACGTGCTCGCGCATGTACGCAAAGACGTCTCTCACGCTCGTCAGCTTGATGCCGGAATCGAGGAGCTTCTTCACGACCTTCAGCTCGAGGAGATCCTTGTAGGAATAGCGGCGACGGGATCCGCTGCCGGACGCATCGGCGGCGCTCGGCCGGATGAGATTGGTGCGGGCCCAGTAATCGAGCTGGCGGTACGAAATACCGACGATGGCGGCTGCCTGGTGACCGCTGTACGTCTGGTTCTTCATGGTCTTCCCTTCGGGCTACATCCGGGTAACTACGCGGATGTAAGACGCTACGGGCTCTTCCGTCCCGGCGCAAGGGGTCAGATGTCGAAGTCGTCGGGGTTGATGTTCTCGATGAATTCCTTGAATTCGTCGAGAATCTCAGCCGATGAGTCCTCTGTTTCGGCCGGTACCTGGGCAACCTCGTCCAGGAGCGACTCCTGCGCATAGATCGGGGCGTTCGACCGGAGCGCGAGGGCCAGCGCATCCGAGGGACGGCAGGACACCACCGTGTCCTCCCCCGACTCGGGACTGAGAACGATCTCGGCAAAAAAGGTTCCGTTCAGCACGTGCGTGATGACGACGTGTTTCAGGGTGACCCCCACACGCTCGAGTGCGAGAACGAAGAGGTCATGGGTCAACGGACGCGGCGGCGTCTCCCCGTCCAGCATCATTCGAATGGCGATTCCCTCCGACAGGCCGATGTAGACATCGAACTGTCTCCTCGGCTGGTCGTCCTCGCGCAGGGAGACGACGAAACTGTTCGACGAACGGTCGCGCTCGACCCTCCTGACGGCAAGAGACTTCACGATCACCTCGGCTCGATCAGGCGTGCGATCTCGCGCGAGAGAATCGCGGAGCGCAATTGTCCACCGAGTGCCACGAGCTCGGTGAGCATCTCCACCGCATCCTCGCGGGCGGCAAGGTTCCTCTGGCGCAGCAGCGGCAGGATGCGCTGCTCGAAAAGGCTCAGTTCCCTGTCCGTCGACGACTTCCACGCCCGCAGGTGCCTGATGTCGATGCCGAGTTCCTGGAACCGCGCCGCGACCCGGGCCACCTCCACGGAATTCGGTTCGAAGAACGTGGTGTCGCCCACATCGTGGCCGGTCACCAGTCCGGCCTGTTCGAGTTCCTTGAGGAAGCCAGGATCGATGGACACCCGCTTCAGCAGGAGGTCACGCGGCACGGATTCCGTCTCGTCCGCGTGCCGTGCGGCAACCATGCGCTGGTCCTTGGCGACCAACCCGGAAGACGCATCCTGGCCGACCACGGGAGGGGTCGAGGACGTGGTCCGCCCTCGTGGAATCGCTGCCCGTGCAGCGGGGTGCGCATCACTGCGTATGACCCCGTCGGAGACGAGACGCAACTCCCTGCTGATGTCACTGGTTTCGTCATCAAGTTGGTCCTTGATCACCCGCAACGGCAGGTAGTGGGCCTTCTGTTCGCGCAGGATGACGCGCAGTCTCTCCACCTCGGCCTCGGTGAACTTGCGGTACCCCGACGGCGTGCGCTCGGGGTCGATCAGACCCTGGCTCTCGAGAAACCTGATCTTCGAGATCGTGACGTCAGGGAATTCCTCCAGCAACTGGGCGAGGACTTCTCCGATGGACAGAAAGTCGCGTGCGCTCACTTCAGGCTCTCTGCACTCTGCAGGAAGACGAGACGGAATTTGCCGACCTGGAGCTCATCCCCCTGGGACAGCACGGCAGAGTCGATGCGCTGTTGGTTGAGGTACGTGCCGTTCAATGATCCGGCATCGGACACGACGTAGCGACCATCGACGAGTCGGACCTCGCTGTGACGGCGGCTGACCGTGATGTCGTCGAGGACGATGTCGCTCTCCGGGTGGCGGCCGAGCGTCGTCACCTGAGTCCGGAGCCCGAAGTACGCCCCCTCGTCGTCACCGCCGCGCACCACCAGGATCGCCTCACCCGTGGGGATGTCGGACAGGTCCACCGAGACGTCATCGGCCGCTCCGGGAGCATCCATCAGCGGGTCGACCTTCGCGAGGGTAATCGTGCGGTCGTCCACGACGTCGAGAACCGAACCACAGGCACTGCAGAAACCGCTCACAGGTGGGTTCCTGTGCCCACAGCGGTTGCAGAACACGTAGGTCATGTCAGCCGATCAGCGCCTGGTACTCGTCAGGCGAGAGGAGATCCTCGGGTTCTCCGCTCATCTCGATCTCGCAGATCCAACCTTCGCCGTACGGGTCGGAGTTGAGAAGTTCGGGAGACGACGCGAGTGCCTCGTTGACCATCGAGACCCGCCCGGAGACGGGCGCGTAGACGTCGTTCACGGATTTCGTGCTCTCGATCTCGCTGAATGTGTCGTGGGCGGAGACTTCGCTGCCGACAGCCGGCATCTGCACGAAGACGATGTCGCCGAGCGCATCCTGGGCATAGTCGGTGATGCCGATGCGGGCGGTGTTGCCGGCGATGAGGACCCATTCGTGGTCCTTCGTGTAACGGAGATTGGAGGGCAGTGTCACGGGGTTCACGGTAGCCGTTTGGCCGCGCGCCCCGATGCCAAGTGGCTGCGGACGAGGGGGATGTACTGCAGAAAGGTGTAGTACGAAATAACCAGTCCCGGCACGCCGACCGCCCAACCCATCCAGCGGGCCACCACCCAGCCGCCACCGGCGGCACCCAGGGTGATCCAGCCCACGGTGCACATGACGGCGAACGTCGCCCACTTGCCTAGATTGGTGACCGAGAAGCGCTCCATCCCGAAGAGCGTTGCTACCACCATCAGCAACGCGATGGAGACCTCGCGCACAAGGATCAGCACACCCAGCCACACCGGGAACGCCCCGAAGTACATCGAGGTGATGGTCCCCACGAAGAAGATCGTCCGGTCCGCGATCGGGTCGAGGATCTTTCCCAGTTCGCTTCCCTGGTTGAAACGGCGGGCAATCCAGCCATCGATGAAGTCCGTGAAACACAGTGCCCCGAAGAACCATGCACCGGCACAGAAGCGCTTGTCCGCCATCCACGACACGTACACGGGCAGGAGTGCCAGTCTCGTCACGGACAGGACGTTCGGGATTGTCCACACCCGATCGAACAACCGTTCACCAGCCACGGCCCGATGGTACTTCCGTGACGATTCAACGGCGATGATGCTCCTAGTCTCTGCGCATGGGAACACAACTGGACGGCCGGGTGGCCTTCATCACGGGCGGCGGGTCGGGTCTCGGCGCAGCAGCGGCCGACCGACTGGCTGCCGACGGCGCAATCGTCGTCATCAACGACCTCCATGAAGAGGCCGCCGCTCGGGTTGCCGACAGGCACGGTGGCCTGCACTTCGCGTTCGACGTCACTGACTCTGCGGCATTCGATGCGGCTGTCGACTCGACAGTCGCCCAGCTCGGCCGTCTGGACATCATGGTGAACAATGCTGGCATTGCGCCGGCAAACGTGTCCGAGAAGGCCGACCGGGCGGTCAGCAACGCGATGAAGCGGATGCAGGGTGATCTTGCCTCCATCGAACCGATGAACCATCTCGTTGACATGTCGGACGCCGACTGGGACCGGATGCTCCGCGTGCATCTCTACGGCGCCTTCCACGGCACGAGAGCGGCTCTGCGGCACATGACACCGCAACGCTCGGGTTCGATCGTGAACATCTCCTCGGTGCTCGGTGTCATGCCGTCATCGGGAGCAGCGCACTACTCGACCGCCAAGGCTGGAATCATCGCTCTCACCAAGTCTGTGGCCGACGAGGTAGCGGTTCTCGGCATCAGGTGCAATGCAGTGTGCCCCGGCTACATCGACACTCCCCTCCTGACGCCGTTCTCCGAGCAGATGAAGGCGGGCATCGTCATGAGAATCGGCATGGGGCACATGGGTGAACCCACTGACATCGCCGAGATGATCAGGTTCCTCGCCGGTCCGGAGTCGTCGTACTGCACGGGCGATGTGTTCAAGGTTTCGGGGGGCTACCTCGGATGACGACGATATTCACGCGCATCATAAACGGGGAGATTCCCGGCACATTCGTCCATGAGGACGACGAATGCGTCGCCTTCCTCAGCATCAACCCGCTTGCTGACGGCCACGTCCTGGTGGTCCCGCGCCGGGAGGTCGACCACTGGATCGACCTCGAACCCGGTCTCGCCGCGCATCTCTTCTCGGTGTCACACCGGATATCGCGTGCGATGGACGATGCGTTCACGTGCGAACGGGTCGGTGTGATCATCGCCGGCTACGAGGTGAACCACTGCCACATACACCTCATCCCGACTTCGGACATGTCCCAGCTTGATTTTCGCAATGCCGCGAAAACAGTGGACCGGGACAGACTCGAGGCAAACGCCGCCCGTATCATCGCGGCCCTCGCGGCGCACTGACTAGAACAGGGTGTCGGGCTCCTCGGGCTCGACGGCCCGGATGAGTTCCGGCCCGTTGTTGCGCACCGAATTCACCTTCTTGTCGACTTCGTACGGAGCGAGAGCGGGCTGGGCCGCGAGCCGCAGAAGCTCAAGGGGTGCCACCTCTTCACATGCCCAGTCAACACAGTCTTCCAACGACAACTGGACCGGTGAACGGTCGTGGATGATGGAGAGATCGTCAAAGCTCTCCCGGGTGATCATCGTGAACGTGGTCGCTCCGTCCAGGAGAGGACTGTCGGTCCACAGCCCCGCGGCCCACATGATCCGGCCGTCCGCACGGGGCACGAAGTACGGCCTCTTCATCTTCGGATCGCTGCGGTCCCACTCGTAGAAGCCCGACATCGGGATCATCGCCCTGTGTGCCTTCACGAGGTTCCTGAACGAAGGCTTCTCGGTGATCGTCTCCGACCTGGCGTTGATCATTTTCGATGCGGCGGACGCGTCCTTCGACCACACAGGGAGAAGGCCCCAGCACCCCAGCCTCATCACCAGGGATCCGTCCTTCGAGATCAGGATCGGAACGGCCTGCGTCGGGGCGGTGTTGAAGTTCCGCACTTCTTTGGGCATGTCCTGCTCGGCCTCGACGTGCACACCGGGCACTGCGTCGACTATCTCGTCGAGCAGAGCCTGGGTCGTGAAGTTGCCGACGAAACGTCCACACATGGTCGGGCTGGCGGGATTTGAACCCACGGCCTCTTGTCCCCCAGACAAGCGCGCTAACCAAGCTGCGCCACAGCCCGAATGCCCGTCAGGCTAGCGGTCGGGCACGGCAGTTGCGCCTAGACAAACAGCTGGACGATCCGCCAACCCATGTACAGGCACAACAGACCGACCAGAAGCTTGAAGTGCCAGGGCAGCTTCTCGGATTCCTTGCCGGCAAGTTTCCTGAGGTCGAGGGTGTCGGCGGTTATCCGCTCTCCGTTGAGAGTGGAATGCTCCACGGACTCCCCGCACGTCGGACACGAGCCGTCCTCGTTCACCGACGACGGTGTGAGGTACTTCGCACACGGTTCGCACCAGGGCACGTCAATCCCCCTTGCGCCGTACCCGCAGCTTCAGGGGCACCGACCCGAAACCGAAGCCTTCACGGATCGAACGCTCGAGATACCGGATGTACGGGGCGGGCAGGTCGCGGTTCACGAACAACGTGAATGTCGGAGGGTCGATCGCGCCCTGAACTGCGTACAGCACTCGTGCCCCACCGCCGGCGGGCTGTTTCTGTTGCGCCTCGGCGATGATGCGGTTGACATCCCGGGTGGGGACACGTCGGTGGTACTGCTCGATTGTCTCCTGCAACACCGGGCGGAGCTTGTGCACTCCCTTGCCGGTGAGCGCGGAGATCTTCAGGACCGGTGAGTCGGAGATGAAGTACAGCATCCGGGAAAGGTCCGCCTCGACCGCACGGCGTGCTTCGGACTCCAGGAGTTCCCACTTGTTCAACACGATGAGAATCGGGCATCCGGCCGCGTCGATGCGTTCAGCCAACCGCTGGTCCTGGCTGGTGACCGAGACAGTGGCATCGATGACCAGCATCGCGACATCAGCCTCGTCGATTGCCCGCAGTGCCCTCACCAGGGAGAAGTATTCGGCCGAATCGTCGATGCGGCTCCTCTTCCTCATGCCGGCTGTGTCGATGAAGACGAGCGGACCGTCCTCGGTCTC
>JBEDDY010000084.1:0-6006 GCA_041176025.1 Actinomycetota bacterium
TCCGCCTCTTCATGGTGGTCCGGATCACGTTGTGGCAGATGCGGATGATCCATCCCTCGAACGAACCCTCGCCACGGAAGGTGGGCAGATAACGCCACACGCGGATGAATGTCTCCTGCACGATGTCGTCGACCAATGCGGTCTCGCTGACCATGGAGCGCACGAAAGCGGTCACAGCAGGTCGATGGGTGCGCACGATGTCATCCATTGACTGCGTCTCGTGCCTCACGGATTCCACCTTAGTTTTCGCACCCCGCAGGGCACCAGGACGTTGAGTGCCGGTTACGGGCGGCGGCCGGAGATGTCGAGCACGCGCGTCTGGATGTCGGCGGTTGCCGGCACGGTGCCGCTGGGCCCCTGGCCGAACATGCCGATCTGACCGAGCATCGGCGCCATCGGCTCGAGGCTTGCGTAGACGTACTCGCACACTTCGGGGTCGAGCGTGACTGTGCGGCCGAGACCGGCTGCAAGGTCCCACGTGTGCAGCAGGTAGTCGCCGATGCGGAACATCAACAGGCGCGACGCGGGCATGTCGGCGGCCGGGTGGTGGATGATCGTCTCGGGGTCGGCGAGTGATTCGTACGCGGCGATGTGGTCGGCCACCGAAGCCTCGTATGCGGCACGGGGGTTGCTGCCGAGGACGTCACCCGAACCTGCGGCAATCGCGTCTTCCTTGGTGCCGCCGCGGAAGGCTGTCGCTGCGCCCTTGGCCCCGCCCACCATGTGGGTCATGAGGTCGGTGACGGTCCAGCCCTCACACTTGGTCATCTTCGACCAGTCACTGTCGGGCGTTGCCGCAAGTTCGGCCGAGAAACCGGCAATGGCCTTCTTCAGAAGTTCGATGCTCATGGTGGCGAGAGTAGCCCTGTGGCTCGCTCGGTCTCCAACGGAGCACAGGATCAGGTGACCTTGATGTTCAGGTACTTCTTGGTCGTCTTCTTGGTCTTGGTGTTCGTCTGCGAGAGCGTCAGCTTGCACGTGCGCCCCTTCGTGATGGCGGCGAGCTTCAGCTTCATGATGCGGCAGGCACCCGACACCGACCACACGGCCTTCAGGCCCGAGGTCGGCTTGATGAGGCTCGTCAACGAGGTGGAGGACCCCTTCTTCAGGCTCTTCGTGCCGGCCGATGTCGTGGCTGTCGACGATGTCTGGCTGCCTGACGCACCCGCGAGGAGCGCTGCATACACCTGGTTCGCGTTCTGGCTGCCGGCCGTCGTGGCGACGCTGGTGACGTACACCTCCGGGGAGGAGTACGAGAGGTTCGGGAAGGTGATGGTGACGCCACCGTCACCAATGGTGAAGGTGCGATCGACGACGGTCTCGACACCCGCCTTCTTCACTGACGCCGCGAGTGCATTGTTCAGGGCAGTCTCGGTCTTCGGGATTCCCCACTGCTCGAGGATGCCGTTCGACAGGAACGTGCGGAACGCCCCCGTGTTCACGGTTGTGCCGTCGGCAAGGAAGTGCGGCGCGGCCACCTTCACCTGGATCTGCTTGTTCCCCTTTGCATCGACAGAGACGGACGGCTGGTGGAAGTACGTGGCGTTGGTGGAGACCCAGATCGGGCCGGGAACGTCAGCCGCCGGCGAGTTCACCATGGTGCTGGAGCGTGCGTAGAACACGAGCGGATTGCTTTCCGCCCTGTCGACGTTGCAGACGACGAACCGCATGCTGGGGATGCCGCAACGGTTGGTCCACGGGAGAGTTGTGTCATCGCTCTTCTCCGTGTCGAAATTGATGTGCTGCACCGCGCTCTCGATGGCCACCTGCGCCGGGCTGCCCGTCATGGTCGCGGTCAGGTCGTTGCCGGACAACGCGAATGACATGGTCCCGTTCGACGAGACGAACACGTTGTACTGGGGCAGTTTGTGCATCTTGAACTTGGCGACGATCTTCACGACATCCGTCGGCTTGAGGACGCTCGACAGGTCCACCTTCCCGCCGCCCGACGTCTGGTCCGACGGACGCTGGCCCCAGCCCCAGTAATCCATTCGCGACAATGTCTGGCCCTGCGGGACATGGAAGAGATGGAACGCGGCCTCGTACTGCGCGTTCGAGACCGACGCGTCATGTGTCTTGTAGGCGGTCATGCGCGCAACCAGCCCGAGCGTCGACGGCGCAGGAGCGTCGTTCACCGTGATGTCGTAGCAGTAGTTGGTGATGGAAGCGGCGGCGTCGCACTTCACGAAGACGACGACGGGCGAGTCCGTTTGCGCGGGGTCCGGCCAGTGGCACGGCACGGAGGTGGCACCCGGGTCAGTGCACTGCGGGAGCAACTGTGTGTACTCGGGGATGTCGACGGCTGTGGCAACCGGGGCCGTCTGGGTGACGAGTGTCGACCCGACCATGAGTGCCATTCCCGCGAGGGACTTCAGGATGCGGGAACGTGCCATGGGCGAAGGGTACTCCCCTCCCGTGCCGGGTCGGTCACATCCTCGCCCACATTGACGATGAACCGAGGCAGCAAGGAGACCTACGATGACCATCACTGACAGCAAGCGGACGGACATTCACAACTGTCTGCGGGACCTAATGGGGCATGACATGGCCGACATCATGATGGAATTCCTCCCCCCGGTGGGATGGGGAGAAGTCGTCCGCCGACAGGACGTGAACGGTCTCGGTGTTGCACTGCGCTCGGAGATGTCCGTGATGGGGTCCGACCTGCGCACGGAGATCGCCGGGGTGCGCACGGAATTGAAGTCGGAGATCGCCGCCGTGCGGACGGAATTGAAGTCGGAGATCGCCGCCGTGCGGACGGAATTGACATCGGACATCGCCGCCGTACGGACGGAATTGAAGTCGGAGATCGCCGCCGTACGGACCGAAATGGCCGAACTAAAGACGGAACTCAAGGCGGACATCGCCGCCGTACGGACCGAGATGGCCGAACTGAAAACCGAACTCAAGGCAGACATCGCCCAACTCCGTGGCGAATTCGAGGCGTTCAAGCAGGTGACAGAGACAAGGTTCGCGTCGCTAGAGTCAAGCATCGCCAGCCTGAAGAACACAGTCACCACGTTGATCGTGTGCAACGTGGCCGTGTTCGGTGTCGTGTTGACCCTTCTGTGGCAGACGAAGTAGCCATGCCGGTCCCCGCCACGCCGCGCATCGGATTCATCGGGACGGGCCACATCGCCACGTTCCACTCGAAGATGCTCCGTCGATGTGGCGTTCCCCACGTGCGCGGCGCCGTGTACGACATCGATTCCGCACGCGCCGAGTCGTTCGCGGCCGCCAGCGGGAGCACCGTCGTCGGCAGCGAGCAGGAAGTGGTGGACGACAGCGACCTCGTCTACATCTGCACCTGGACCAGTGAGCACGCCCGGCTGGTCGACATGTGCATCGCAGCGGGCAAGCCGTTCTTCTGCGAGAAGCCCCTCTCGACCGGTCTTGCGGGCGCCGACGCCATGGCGCGAGCAGCGCAGGAATCCGGTCTCACCCACCAGTGCGGGCTGATCCTTCGACGCAGCCCCGCCTACCTGTGGGCGCGCGAGCTGATTGCCGACCCGAAAGCCGGCGGCGTGATGGCGGTGGTGTTCCGCGACGACCAGTTCATCCCCACACAGGGCCACTACAAGTCCACGTGGCGCGGTGACGTCACGAAAGCCGGCGCGGGAACGCTGCTCGAACACAGCATCCACGACGTCGACATGCTGCGCTTCATCGTGGGCGACGTGCGCGATGTCAGCGCGCGGTCGACTCACGTGCACGGGATCGACGGCATCGAGGATGTCGTTGCCGCGTCCGTCCGTTTCGAGAACGGAGCCATCGGCACACTGACCACCATCTGGCACGACAACCTCTCGCGCCCCAGCCTGAGACATGTCGAAGTGTTCTGTCGGAACCGCACCGTGGTGATTGCGGGCGATGACTGGTTCGGCCCCGTCACATGGAGCGACACGGACGGCACCACCGGTGCACTCGATGGCGAGGAATTGCTTGCCCGCACCGCTCCGCTGGCTCATGGTGACCCGAACCCCGATGGTGCGTTCGTGAGGGCAGCCATCGACGGCGTCGCCGGGTTCCCCGACTTCTCCGTGGCCCTGGATGCACACCGCATCGTCGAGGCCATGTACGCCAGTTGCCGCGCCAACGGAGCCACCGTGTTCGTGGCCGAGACCTTCGCCTGACAGGTGCCCATGACGGACAGGGACGACACCGGGGACGCACCACGCGACGAGGTGGTCCGGCTGCCCACGGCTGATGTCCTTGATCTGCGTGTGCGCGTGCTGCGAAAGGGAACCCCGTTCACGCACGCCAACTACCCCGAGGATGGGTACCACGATGTCGTCAACTTCTGCATCGTGCGTGACGGCCAGCCGGTGGCCACGTCCACGTGGTTCGCGAAGGAATGCCCCGGGATGCCCGGAGTGCCCGCAGTGCAACTGAAGGGAATGGCCGTGGACGACGAGCTTCAGGGCGAGGGGCTCGGCGCGCTGCTGATCGATCGTGGAATGCAACATGCAAGGTCGCTCGGCGCGGTGGTTGTATGGGCGCGTGCCCGCGACTCTGCGCTGTACTTCTACGAACGACGCGGGTTCGAGGTGCGGGGCGACGGGTTCATGGACGAACCAACCGGGATGCCGCATCACATCGTGCTGCGCACGCCCTGAAATGTGCCCGCGGCCGGCGCGTGCCGACCGCATAGTTTCGTGGGATGACATCCGGTCCTGCCGAACCCATGAGCCCCCGCACCACCGTGCGCCGCGGCGCGCACCACGCCGAGTACTCCCGCGACACGATCCTGTCCGTCCTGCGCGCCGGCACGATGGCCCACGTGGGTGTGAACACCGACGACGGACCGCTCGTGCTGCCGATGGCATACGGCCTCACCGACGACACCATCTACATCCACGGTGCGCTCGCGAACTCGTTGCTGAAGGCCGGTGCCGACCGCGAGATCTGCGTGACGGTCACCGTGCTCGACGGACTGGTGATGGCGAAATGTGCGTTCAACTACACCATGAACTACCGCTGCGTTGTCGTGCGCGGCACGGCCCGGGTGGTGGACGACGCCGCTGAGCACGCAGACGCGCTGCGCATCGTCACGGACCACATCGTCCCCACGTGGGACGCCGTGCGGCCGGTCACGGCATCCGAGCTTCGTGCAACACGGGTTGTCGCCCTGTCACTCGATGAGTGCTCGGCGAAGGTGCGCTCCGGGCCACCCATCAACGAGGAGTCGGACGCCGACGAGCCGTACTGGTGCGGTGACATTCCGATGACGACGCGGTTCGGCGATCCCGTGACTGCGCCCGATGCCGGCGGGAAGATGCCGCCGCAGGTCGCCGCGCTGGCCGGCCGCGACGCACACGACCGTTCCTAGCCCTTGATGGCGACAACCGTGGAGTAACGGATCTGTGCGTTGTCGTCCGGGGTCACGAGGATCTCCACCGTCCAGTCACCCGCATACGGGAACTGCACGACACCGCTCCAGTGGTTCGCGCCCAACTGGATCATCTCCACCGGGACGGCCGGCACGTTTTTCTCGGGAAGTTCCATTCGCACCTTCACATCCTTGACAGGGGTGATGGCCCCGCCCGGTGGCGTGAACAACGCGTGGATCTCCGACTCACCGACCCGTGCGGAGGTGATCGTGATCTCGGCGATGATGTTCCTCTGCGCGAGTGACGCGGTGAACGCGGGGACCTGCTGGTTCGACGCCTTCGGCGACGTTGAGACGAGAGCGGCAGACAGTGTCAGCACCACCACCGCCATTGCGGCCTCGACACGCACGAGCGACATGATGCTGTCGGCACCCCGCACCGCAAGGGACCGACGAGCACGCGTGCCCAGGACCACCGACAGCAGCACCAGGACGAACTTCGCGATGATGATGCGCCCGTAGGTCGAGTCACCGAGGGTCGACACGCCATCGGTCAGATGGAGTGCCTGAACGACACCCGTCACGACCACCAGCGGCATCGCCCACGTGGCATGACGCGAGAACCGCTCTGTTGCCGGCACGACGAGACCGTTCGTGGCCGTCTCGCGCCGCAGCAC